>JAHDBW010000314.1:0-2597 GCA_020630175.1 Anaerolineales bacterium | reverse complement strand
ATGAACATAAAAACGCACAATAAAAATTACATCAACGGCGCGTGGGTTGATAGCGCTGACCGCATTGAGGTTCATGATCCGGCTACGGGCAAGGTGATTGCTGATGTTGCCAAAGCAGGCAAGACCGAAGTCGACATGGCAGTTGCCGCAGCAAAGGCCTGTCATACGCTTGGCGAATGGCGCGGCGTGCGCCCAATTGAGCGCGGGCGCAAAGTGATGGCAATGGGCAAGTACCTCTTGGATCACCTTGATGAAATTGCCCGCGTGGTTTGTTATGACAGCGGCAAAAATCTAGAACAAGCCATCATCGAAGTGCAAGGCGCAGCGCGTTACCTTGAATATTACGGTAGCCACGCCGACAAAATGGAAGGCCGCAGCATTCCACTCGGCAATGGCTATTACGACTTTACGACCTATGAGCCGTATGGCGTCACGGCGCACATTATTCCGTGGAATTACCCTATTGAGATGGTGGCGCGGTCTGGTGCTGCGGCTTTGGCCACTGGCAATACCGTGATTGTCAAAAGCCCAGAACTTGACCCATTGTCCATTTATTACATGGCCGATGCTGCTGAAGCAGTGGGCTTACCAAAAGGGGCATTCAACATTTTATGTGGTTATGGCCCTGAAGCTGGGGCGGCGCTGGTTGAACATCCTGATGTGAATCAGATTGTGTTTACCGGCTCTGTGCCAACTGGGCAAAGCATTATGCGGGCAGCAGCCAACACGGTTGTGCCAACTGTAATGGAACTGGGTGGAAAGTCAGCTGGAATCGTGTTCCCCGATGCCGATATGGATGAATTGGCGTTTAACACGCAGTGGGGCATTTTCATGAACAGCGGCCAAGTTTGTTCGGCGATGTCGCGCTTGGTGGTGCATCAATCGGTGATGAATGAAGTGGCTGAAACGCTGGCAGATATGGCATCTAATCTCACGATGGGACACGGCATTGAGAACCACTGGGTGACACCGCTAGTGTCTGAAACGCAGCAAGCGCGCGTAGCGGAATACACCGCACTGGGTAAAACAGAAGGCGATTTGGTGATTGGTGGCAACGTGGCCGCCCGTGAAGGTTACTTTATGGAACCAACCATCTTTGCTAATGTCCCCGCCGGTTCACGCATTGAGCAGGAAGAAATCTTTGGCCCAGTGCTGAGCTTAGTGCCGTTTGAAGATGAAGCCGAAGCCATTGCCATTGCAAACGGCACAGAGTTTGGCCTTGTGGCAGGTGTGTTTACAAAGGATATTGATCGCGCCATGCGCTGTGCGCGCGACCTACAAGCCGGGCAAGTGTTCATCAATGAATGGTATGCCGGTGGTGTAGAAACCCCATTTGGCGGCTATGGCAAGTCTGGCTTTGGCCGTGAAAAAGGCATCGAAGCCATGTTCAACTACGTACAAACGAAAAATGTGGCAATTCGGATAGCGCCAAAATAGCGAAACCGGTGTAGCTTGGCGTGTTAGCCATTTGGAAGGACATCGTATGAAGATTACAGGAATTCGTGTTTATCAGGTTGATCTGCCATTGAATAAGCCATATTGGCTTTCTGGTGGGCGGCTGAAGTTTGAAAAACTAGATAGCACCATTGTGGCAATCGATACTGACGCTGGCATTACTGGCTGGGGAGAAGGCTGCCCGTGGGGCGAAACCTACTTACCAGCGTTTGGCGGTGGCATTCGCGCAGGCGTCAAACTGTTGGCCCCGGCGTTGATCGGGCAAAATCCACTGCATTTGAATCAGATCAACCGCACGCTAGATACCGCGCTGCCGGGGCACCCTTACATCAAATCACCCTTGGATATGGCCTGTTGGGATATTTTAGGGCAACACACGGGCTTGCCACTGTATGCCTTGTTGGGCGGTAAATATCAAGACGATGTGCCGTTGCACAGCAGCGTCTCGACTGATACGCCGCAGGGCATGGTGGATAACGTCCGCCACTATCGTGAGCGCGGGTACAAGATCCATTCGGCCAAAGTTGGCGGCTCCGACGTAGACACAGATATCGAACGCATCCGCATGTTGCTGGCAGATTCGCCACCGGGTGACGTGATTACCTTTGATGTGAATCGGGCGTGGCTACCAAGTGAGGCGGTGACGGTGATGAATTCGACAGCGGATAAACGGGCGTTTTTTGAACAGCCGTGCGAGACGATTGATCAGATGCGGCAAGTGCGTGAATTGACCCATCACAACATCATTGTTGATGAAAGCTTGAAGACGTTTGAGGACTTAGTGCTGATTCAACGCTATAACGTCGCGCAGGCAATTGGCTTGAAATTAGGGCGCGTGGGTGGCCTAACAAAGGCCAAGCAAATGCGTGATTTTTGCGTGGAAACTGGGCTGAAGATCAACGTTGAAGACACTGGCGGTAGCGCTATTTCTGACACAGCAGTGATCCATTTGGCCTTAGCAACACCGGTTGAATTTGACCGTGCGTCTTGGGACTGTAGCCAGCATCACTCGGTGCTAACAGCTGAAGGTGGCTATACCAAAGCTGATGGCCGCGCAACCGTCTCTGACCGGCCGGGGCTGGGCATTACCGTCAATGAAAGCGTGTTGGGTGACCCGGTTGGTGTTTATGGGGCTTAAACGC
>JAHDBW010000313.1 GCA_020630175.1 Anaerolineales bacterium | reverse complement strand
GCAACGATGACTTGCCCCGCGTGCAGGCTGTAGCCAATGCCCACGCCGCCACCGTGATGGAAGCTGACCCATGTCGCGCCACAAGCCGTGTTGACGAGTGCATTCAGAATTGGCCAGTCGCCAATCGCGTCGGAGCCGTCTTTCATGCTTTCGGTTTCACGGTTGGGGCTGGCAACAGAGCCGCTATCTAAGTGATCGCGACCAATAACAATCGGCGCTTTGAGTTCACCAGAGGCCACCATCTCGTTGAACTTGAGACCGGCCTTCATGCGTTCACCGTAGCCCAGCCAGCAAATACGGGCGGGCAAGCCTTGGAATTCAATATCGCGTTGCGCCATGCGAATCCAACGGGCGAGGTGTTCGTCTTCGGGGAAGAGTTCGAGAATGGCGCGGTCAGTGGCGTAGATGTCTTCTGGGTCACCAGACAGCGCGACCCAACGAAACGGGCCTTTGCCTTCGCAAAACAGCGGCCGAATATACGCTGGCACAAAGCCCGGATAATCGAACGCATTTTTGAGGCCGTTATCAAAGGCGCGTTGGCGCAGGTTGTTGCCATAATCAAACACCACTGATCCTTTTTCTTGCCAGTCCAACATGGCTTGCACGTGGGTGGTCATCGCGTCAGTTGCCTTTTGTAGATAGGCGTCCGGATCGCGGTCGCGCAGTTCAGCGGCGCTTTCACTGGTCATGCCAGCGGGGATGTAACCGTACATCGGATCGTGCGCTGAGGTTTGATCGGTGACCACATCCGGCACAACGCCGCGAATGACCAGTTCCGGCAACACGTCAGCCGCGTTGGCAACCAGCGCAATCGATTTTGGCGTTTCAGACTTTATGGCTTCTTCGACCCACGTCATGGCTTCTTCTAGGCTGTCTGTGACCTGATCGACTTGGCGCAGAGCCAAACGGCGGTCGGCCCGCCACTGATCGACTTCTACAAACAGACCCACGCCTTCATTCATGGTGACCGCGAGCGGTTGCGCACCGCCCATTTCACCCAGTCCCGCCGTCAGCACAAACTTGCCTTTGAGACTGTCCCAGCCGTTTTGCCGCGCCAGTGCCCCAAAGGTTTCGTACGTGCCTTGCAGAATGCCCTGAGTGCCGATATAGATCCAGCTGCCAGCGGTCATTTGGCCGTACATCATTAGGCCTTCAGCTTCCCATTTGTCAAAATTTTCTTGCGATGCCCATGCTGGCACGATGTTGGAATTGGCAATCAGCACGCGTGGTGAATCGCGGTGAGTTCGGAAAATGCCGACTGGCTTGCCAGATTGCACAAGCAGCGTTTCGTCTGGTTCTAGATCGCGTAATGAGGCTAGGATGGCATCAAAGGCGTCCCAGTTCCGGGCTGCTTTGCCGCGGCCACCGTAGACAATAAGATTGTCTGGATCGCCCGCCACGTCTGGATCAAGGTTGTTTTGCAGCATGCGATAGGCGGCTTCAATTTCCCAGCTTTTACAATTCAATTCAGTGCCGCGTGGGGCGCGGATAGTGCGTTTAGGTGTGGTCATATTATTACTCTCCGGACAAGGTCTCGCTTGTCTCACGGGTGTCTGCGTCATCTGCAGAGGCTTCGTAGTCTAGGTTTTCCTCGGCAAGCGGATGCTGCCGCATTAGCACGAAGTAATAGGTAACCCATGCTAATAGGCCGCTACTAATGCCCAAGGCAATGCCCAGAAAAACGAACATAAAGAGTGCGGTTTCAGGTCGGCCTTCGATAAATGCGGCTATGACGCCCACAACTGCGCCAAAAATGACACCGGCAAACGCGTTGGTAAGAATAAAAACGCGGCGGCTATCAAGCACATCTTTGTTTTTTAGTGCCAAAATCACGGCTGTTAGCGGCACCATCAGTACCGATTGCGTTCCGCCTGCTATGCCAACAATCGCAAATACAATTGTCAAAACAATTTGCGCCAGCGATGCCCAGCCAGCGATGATCAGCACGCGTTTGAATGAAATATCTTTCATATGTAAATAAACCAGTCTAGAGTTGCGAGGCCAAACGCCGCAGCTACGTCAATCCTTGTTGCCCCATTGCTTTGCGATAGTTGATGGCAACGGCGTCAAATTTCAGGTGTAATTCATCGGCCAGATCGAACGGCACCATTTCTGGCCGCTGTGATTCAACAATGCGTTTGTCTTGGTCGAAGATCGTGTCTTCAAAGCCTTGCAACACGGTGTCTGGCTGATCAAGGTCATAGTTGCGCCCGATGATGCAATACCCTTGGCAGGCGTCGGCACTGATTGGTTGTGAGACAAAGAAATACACCATGCCCTTTGCGCCACCCCAGCCTAAGCGCAACACAATCGTGTATGGCAGATGCAGTTCGTAACGACTGCGGCGTTCTGGCGTTTGCACGTCTTCATTGGCAAACACGGGGAAGTCATCTGAGTTTGGTGCTTCCGGCCGCACAACGGTGTAATGCAGCACATGGTCTTTGATTTCTACGCTGTAGTCTGGCACCACTGGCCGATTCACATCGCCTAACAATCCGGGATGCACCCACGGGAAGTGGCCAAAATCGGTGAAGTTTTCCACTTGGCGTGACGCGTCAGACTTCCAAGGGTATGGGCCGGTGTCGACGATTTTCCAGCTGCCATCTTCAAATTCTGGAATCTCTGGCAGGTCATAGATTGGCTCTTCTAAAGCAACCCAGATCAGGCCATAGCGCTCTTGGCAACGGTACGTTGGCGTGCGGGCTTTGGTCGGGATATTAGGATTCTCAGTCTGCGGAATTTCGACGCACTGCCCCGTTTCGTCATAGCGCCAGCCATGATACGGACAAACGATGCAGTCATCTTTCACCCAGCCCAAGGACAGCGCCGTGCCGCGGTGGATACAAAGATCGCGCTGCGCATGCGGTGTGCCGTCTTTTGAGCGCCAGAGCACAATGTGCTCGTCTAAAAGTTTGGCGTGGGTCGGGGCATCTGCTGGAAGGGTATTGGCATAGCCAACAGGGTGCCAACAGTTGCGTAATTTGGGGTTAACAGTCTTAGTCGTCATAGCGTTGCAGTCTGAATTTGATAGTTGTCTTGGGTGTAAACCGCTTGAAACCAAACGGCTGGGATTTTTTCACCAGCGGGAGTTGTGGTGAACGTCAGGCGATCGATGTGGAAGGCCTTGGCATCCGCGGGTAAAGAAAGATGCGTGGCGGCGTCTTGCGAAACCGTTTCAATTTCCACCACGTGCTCCATTCGCACGAGTGGAATCTCATATTTCTGCACTAAAAGCCAGTGCAGTGAGTTGTTTTCTAAGTCTTCTAATTGAAGGTCTGGGCACAGCGCTTGTGCCAAATAGCGCGTTTCGATGGCAACGGGCTGGTCATCCGCTAAGCGCAACCGTTGGATGAGTAGCACTGGCGTTTGCGGCGCAATCTGCAGACGCGCAGCCGTGGTGGCATTGGCTGGCAAGGTTTCGTTCTTTAGCAGAACGGTGCGTGGACGCCGGTGTTGGCGGCGCATTTCATCTGCAAAGGAGCTAAGGCTGAAATGCTGTGAGCGCGGGGTTACCTGGGCAACGAAGGTGCCACGCCCCTGATGCCGCACTAACAGTCCTTCATCAACTAAAAGCTGGATTGCTTGCCGGACGGTTCCTCTGCTGAGCTGGTGCTGCGCGCAAAGTGCAGGCTCTGAGGTGATCTTGTCTCCGCTAGCAAACTGTCCAGATTGAATCTGCGTTCGCAATGCCGTTGCTAACGCGAAGTATTTAGGCTGAGTTTCATTATCTTGACTGGACATGCCGCGATAATAACAGTCTTCAGTTGTCTAGACAAG
>JAHDBW010000044.1 GCA_020630175.1 Anaerolineales bacterium | reverse complement strand
GCGCAATTAAGTCATCCATTCTTTTTATGTAAACGTCTGCCGTTGGTGCAGTGTATTCATATGTCTCACGAACCTCTTCTGTGTAAGACAATAATCGCGTTTCTCCACTAGATAAAAACGTATGATAGCTGGCTAACTCAGCTTCTCCACAGCTTTTTGCGACCTCTTCATTTAGACGCCGATAACCGCTGGCATCGCTTGTTTTGCAGGCTTCTTGCGGCACTCTATCAACAATCCCCGTTCGGCTAACAAAAGGCAATTCGCGGACTGCATCATCAATATGTCCCACACCAAATATGCCATATAGAAAGTGTGAACCTAGTGCCGGCCAGTAAGAGATTGGCCAGTCATAGAATGGGATTTCACGCAGGTTGGTGGACGCTTGCCAGATCATATTCATCGTAGCAACATCTAAAAAATATGTTTTTCTGGCTGTGAAGATATCACCTAAGCTAATGATGGGTATGTGGGTAAGCTCTACTAGAATCGTTGAGCCTTGAAAATGCGCTAGATCTTCCCCCGTTAGCATGTTCTGAAGCAGATATAGGCTTTCTGGATACGTTAGCCCCGTTGTCGCGAGATTGTAACTAGTGAGCCCTGTTTTATCTTGGAAATGGAGGGAATCAAATCCGTAGAGTGTTCTACTGCCGCCAATAAAATACAGATCGTAATGCACATCATTTTGAACGACATGATCATATTTTTCGCAGAACGGTAAGTTTCCCCAACAAAAAGGCGCTTCTTGCTGTATCTGTGTTGCCCCAAGTGACAATAAAAATACTAAGATTATTATTCTAAGTAAGAGTTTTTTCATTGGTGGTTATAAGAACTCTTTAATTAGGAATGTGCTACTCGCAAAAATATGATAGTTCAAGACGAAATACGGTATCTTGAACTGCTGTGATTTCATAAATACTTTAGCGTCTTTCTTCCCTAATCTATTTGCAAGAACCACTTGAACGATTTTAGTGAGTGCAGCGCCTAATGCCAGCACAAGCGCGTAAACCATGAACTCCGGTGTGACGCGATGCCAAAGGCCTTGTATAAAAAATGTTACAAAATATAGCATTATTGCTAATAGCGTTTGGCGTTTAATAAATCTAATTAGCAGCAATTTATATAAGGGTGTGAAGACATAATCCCGCATCCAATGGGTTAGGGTAATGTGCCAACGTTGCCATACATCTAAGAAATCAGTTGCTAGCCATGGTTTATTGAAGTTCTCAGGTAATTTGAAGCCGAACAATAAACCGATCCCAATGACAACGGATGTGTATCCAGCAAAATTTAGATATAAGTAGACTGGTCGTAAATAGAAAGCAGACAGTTCAACAAATGTGTCAGACTGCAATCCAAATTCTGACAGCCAATTGGGTATCAGACGCACTAATGGGCTCAGCAACACCATTTGGACATAGCCATTTGCAACGCGATTCAGGTGGGTATAGCTGTCTTGGAGACTAATGTGCCCGTTCCCTAGCGTATTCCATTCTATTTGGAAATCAGAGAAACGTTGAATTGGTCCTGCAATCAATGTTAAGAAGTTCAGGTTGTAGACTATAAAATCCCATAACGGCAATTTTATAAGTACTCCCTGATAAGAATCCGTCAACATATGAATAAGCTTCAGCAAAATATAGGCATACCCTAAAATTGTTACAGCTTTTTTTCCAACACTTAACGCTATAAATATTTGATTTGAATAGAGGATCGCGGGAAATAGCAATACTAGTATTGTTACCGTTGTGCCCAGCAGCCAGACATTCTTAACTGTCGAGAGCCTAATGATTACAGCATAGACCGTCAGTAAGACAATAAATAAAATAGCTGCTCCAAGTAAGTCATTCAGAAAATAACTACAAAAGAAATACCCAGTCGCAAGACTAAAAATAAGTTTTCTGATGAAGATTGTTGGGCTGTAAGTAAATGCGAGCAGCGTAAGTGCAACAAATACTAGAAAATGCAGGGAGTCTAAGCTCAAATCTAGAAGCCCTGATACAAGACAGGTTCCGGTGTGGTGGTTATGATCTTAACGACAAAGATCGCTAAAATTTTAAAAACAAGCCAGGCTAAGATTCGGACTTCTTTTGCCCAGGTAAACTGCTCGTTCATGTTGAATATCAGTAGTCTGTTAGTGCACAATTACGATGAGGTTGTGTATCAGAAGGAAATAAACATCCTTAAGTTGTCGACTTGCTGGTAATAATCGCTTTAAGCTCACCTACGTTGCGTAGAGATGCGATTTCAGCTAGTGCGAATTTAAGCCCAAATTTTTGTTCACAAGCAAAAATGAGGTTGATATGCATCATTGAATCCCATTCTTCAATATTTTCGGATGTCATGTCATCTGTGATGACAATTTCTTCATCATCAAATACTTCACGAAATACATCTTGTAAGCTTTGTGTTATATCAGTCATAGTTCTTTATTTTGTTGGTGTGCAAACAAAGGCACAGTCTATTGTTGGATCTTTAGTTTTACTATCGTAGTTACTGAGCGGTAATTCGACTGAACTAACAATTTGTAAGTTTGCGGACGATAACATGTCTGTTACTTCATCCATATTGTTGAAATGCCATAAATGATCCAGCGCGTTGCTGTTAATAGCTGTTGTTATAAAAACATGGCCATTAGGATTTAGGCAGCGTGAAATTTCTGTTAGCGCTTCCTTCGGGTTTGGAATATGCTCTAACACTTCTGCAAACACACACCAATCTAGACTATTGCTTTCTAGTGCTAGCGGTTGTCGAACATCGCCTAGATCTAGGCTGAAGCGATCTTTAGCAATCCCATTTTTCTCTAACAATCGTTGTGCATAGGATAGAGAATACTTGCTAATATCAAATCCTAGCGCATAAGTATCGGGGAATTTCTTTAGGATCTCGTAAAGATACAGCCCGTGCCCAAATCCAAATTCAGCCCCAATTGATTTTTCGGTCGTGATTGCGCTAAGAAAATGGTCCTCAAAGAAGCGATGCATATCTAAGTGGATCGGCCAAAATACATGCGTAACTAAAAGACCTTCTAAATAGAAGTTCTCCATAACGTCTGGGTTGTCATAGACTTCAGCAAATGCATCATTGAATGAATCGGTATCATAGCGATAATTACCGGTTTTCATAAATGAAGCTTGTTCACGTAAAAAGGCCAGCGTATATTCAAGTAACGCTTTAATTGGATCACCACCAAGATTTTGATCAATGGTTAAGATCTTTTCAGCTAGCGGCCAGAAATAGTCACCACGCTCTCGTAAAGAGAACTCCATTTGCTTTCGAAGCAATACAATTGATTCATTAAAAAAGCGTTCGACTGTTGCTGCGGCAACAGGGTATTGATCTCGCTTTGATTCAATTATTTCCGGTATATTAATTTCTTTGGACATATTCAATAATTACCCCTCTTGTGAGCAAAGGTGGCAAAAAGTTAATTAAGATTGGCCCGGCATTTACATGATCTTTTTCTAGCAGATCAAATGCATACTCGGTCTTGATGGTATTACGGACTGCATCAATTGAGTCAACTTCAAGTGCAATATGATGAATTCCACCTAAGCCGCGATTGAATTTTTGTAATACACCACCACTGGGCAGTATTAATTCTATAGCAGGAGACCCTTCCCCTGTACTGCAAAAAATACAATTTGCTTGATATTCGCTAACGTAATACTCTCTTTCAATCTCGCCATTTAGTAAAGCGAGCCAAATATCTACTAACTCTCTGTCGTGAATGATGATTCCAATATGATGTAACTTCGTCATAATATGATGCGTCAGGCATCGAGCACTTGTATAGGAATAGCAACCTCAGCCAAAAATTCGCTGTTAACTGTGCTTTCTAAACGAGATTTGTGCTGTATTGTAATTGTTTTTAGAACATACTGCTAATAAAATGCCGCGTTTTATTAGTGCTAACAGATAACGTTGAAGAGCCAGATGTGTCTCGTTTGCGGGAGCCCCTTACTTACTTTAATAAAGTCGATAAGATGTCCAGGCGGTTAGCAATTGTGGATAGCGGTTTCAAATGCTGTGTAGTTGGCAACATCTAAGGTTGAGCGTTGGATGTTATCGGTCGTTTCTACGGTAGTAAACCCGAGCTTTTCATAAAGGCTGGCAACCATCCCGTTCTTTTTTGTCGGGATGTACACGCCGTGTACGGTTTGGATGTTGTGCTGTTTGCAAGCGTCTACAACTATATTCATTAAATGCTGTTCAACCCCGCGTGATAACACCCGACAACTCATAAGCCACGTGTCAATTTCTAGCGTGCTGTTGTGCGTATCAACTTTGCCAATCCAAACCGCAATTAGGCCATTATCGCCAAAACGATCTTTTAGCCGCACTGATAAGGTTAGATAGTCATCCGCAGCCCGAAAGCGCTCTAAGGTTTCTTTATCATGCCGACGCGTGGTCAAGTTGAACTGATTGCTGCGCGCGATAAGTTGCGCCACGCGCTCTATATCTGCATCTTGAAAAGGCCGAATGATCGCTTCCATTTTTAGCGACTTGAGGAAATCTCCCATGTCTTGCGTCGAAAGCTGCGCGGCCTTACGCGCTTGGTTCGCCTTGTACATTTCAGTACGCTGGCCGTCTTCTGCTGAGAAAGTTAGGGGTTCAAAATAAGCCAACTCGTTTAGAATGCGGACATAATAGGCCGGATCTTGTGGCATTTCTGGCACGGCAACCTGTGGCAAGAACTGGCGCACAATTTCACGCTCTGCCGGATTATCATCAACAAAGACGAGTGAATCTAGCCCAATATTTAGCTCGGTTGCAATCTTTTGTAAGTTGTCTGGCTTAGGATGCCAATTGGCGACAAAACAAGCGATATCAGCCAGCCCTAAGTGCATATCTGGATGGTCTGTAAACGGCAATTTAGCATTTTCAACATCGTTTTTAGAGCAAACGGCCAACAAAACGCCGCGTTTTTTGAGCGTGCTGGCATAGTGTTGTAAGGCCAAGTGGGCTTCGCCAACAGGTGAGCCTTGTCCAAGTTCAATGCCGCTTAGGCCATCATCGCCAATTACACCGCCCCAAAGCGTATTGTCCAAATCTAGCACCAAGCATTTTCTGACTTTGCCCGTTTGTACTTTGATCAAACGGGTGAGGCTTGCTGCATATGTGGCGGCATAGTTCAGCGCGCAGGCTTGTTTTGCATGGAAGTAGTAACGTGGATCATACCAATTACGCTTACCATGATAGCTGGTGAGATAGTCTAAGTCGTGCAGGATTACATTGGCGGGCAATTGCTCTGCCAACATAAGCGTTAAGCGACGTATGTAATGCCCTTGACTATGGGCAACGCGCGTCTCTAGCTGATCAAAGTCGCGTAGTTCAGGCGTGTCAAAATTATTTTGAATAATTGGGCACTGTGCATGCGTCGCGATTGATTGCCAAATCATTGCCCAAGTCGAAAGCTCTTCTTGCGCTAACGCGGTAATGTCCACGCCTGGCTTTAATGCAGATAGCGTCATCAAATCGCGATGATCAGTAATGATGATGACGATATCAGGTTGGAACGTAAATAGCGCTGAATTAGGATTCAGTGCTTCCTGCCGAAAATTGTTGTATTCCCCTTCAAAAATAGTTGGGGCAATTCCAGCCGCTAATAAATGCAAACGTAGTAATTGCGCCACCGCCTGAAATGTGCCAGACCCAATCATCGCAATCCGAATCGGGGTGAAGTGCGCCGGTGCATCACCCTTCTTTAATAGTTTTCTTGTTTTACTATATAGTCGATGTTGTTCTGGAAACGAAGACGATGGATTGAAGTTGGCGAGTAACTGCTCTAAATCATGCATATGGAAAACTATACCTTGCTTTTGGCAATGGGTATTATAATTTCCACTTATCTTGATCGTCTAGTTTTCTTTATATGACAATTCTTGCCATCATCCCGGCGCGCGGCGGCTCTAAAGGTGTGCCGCGTAAAAACATTATCCCCATCAATGGTATTCCGCTGATAGGATATACCGCTGCCGCTATTCAACAGAGCCACTGCCTGACAGATCACCTCGTCAGCACGGATGACGCTGAAATTGCTGCGGTTAGCCGTGCGCAGGGGTTACAAGTCCCGTTTATGCGTCCCGCCCATTTGGCAGAAGACGCATCGCCTACCCAGCCGGTGATTACACATGCGCTCGAGTGGTATGCCGCCACCCATCAAAAGCAGGTCGAGATTATCGTTTTATTACAACCGACAACGCCATTACGCACTGGTGCAGATATTGATAATGCTGTGCAACTGTTGCAACAGACGCAAGCCGATTCTGTCGTCAGCGTGACGGCATTGCCGAAGCATGCGCACCCAGATTGGCAGTTTCAGGTTGCAGATGGCCAGTTATTACGCCTCGATGGCGCAAATATGATGCAACTGCCAACCCGTCGCCAAGCACTGTCTACAACGTACACCCGCAATGGCGCGATTTATGCCTTCTGGGCACGTACCTTACAAGACCATAATTCCATTTATGGCCCTGATTGCCGCGCCTATATCATGCCTGAAGACCGTTCCATCAATATTGACACGCCGGCTGATATCGCGTTGTTACAAGCGCACGTTTCGCAATCATGAAATCAATAGATCTCCTGATTTTTGTCGAGCATGTGGTGCGTGAGCTAGATGTTGCTGTGGCGCTCAAGGTGTTGGCAGAACGGCAATACGGGTTAACTGTAGCGATTGAGTCTTTGCCGCACGGCTTGCAAAAAGCGCTGAATAAATATCAACCGCGTGTTGTGGGTCTGCCGCATGCGCGTTTTTATGCGGACCCAAAAAGCGGGGTCCGGATTGTGTCTGATCGCTGGCCAGCGGCAACGATTGTAGACATTGCTTGGGAGCAAGTGCTGGGCAATTGGCATAAAGATTACCGCCGTCCGCAGGCTGCGTTTGTCTTGCAACAGGTGGTGCACCATGCTTGGGGACCCGATTACCGCGACTATTTATTAGAGTCGGGCGTGGATGCAACGCAAATTCATTTGAATGGCAATCCATCGTTGACGTATTACCGCCCACCGTATTCTGGATACTTCCCAGATCGGTATGCGCTTGCTGAACTAACTGGATTAGACCCCAACCGCAAATGGTTATTTTTTCCAGAAAATTATTTCTGGGCCTTTCTAACTGATCAACAGTTGGAAAAGCGGGCCAAGTTTGGCGGTCAACGCGACTCGCTATTTGCCTACCGCGAGTGGAGTAAACAAAGCATCGATACTTTTGTGGGGTGGCTAGGTCAGTTTGCTCAACAGCACGACGATTATGAACTGATCTTCAGGCCCCGCCCCGCAATCCCACTTGATCGCTATCAAAACGTGTTCAATACGCAATTGGGCAGCACCTTGCCCGATCGCTTGCACCTTATAAAAGAAGGGTCTGTTAAAGAATGGATTTTGGCTTCAGATATTGTGGGCTCTTCCGTTAGCACCACTTTGCTCGAAGCCTGCTTTGCAGACAAGCCCGTGTTCCGCGTAGAACCCTATCCGATGGATCCGTTATTCGGCACCGATTGGTTAGAGACGGTCGACTGTGCCAAGACGTATCTTGAATTTGAAGCGATGTTGCAGACACCACCGGCGCTCAACGAGACCCTGTTTGCCTATGTTAAACACACCTCCGCGCCTACAGACGATGCGATTGCTGGCCTGACAACGCTATTAGCTGACGTTGTTGCAAAAACGCCAGTCTCGGTAGCGGCTGATTCGCAAACAATAGCAGCAAAACCAACGCGCAAACCGCCAAAAGTTGTAAAGCGCGTGCGCAATGCCATTCGTCGGCGGCGTGTGCGGTTGCTGAATTATTTGGCACGCTACTTCCCGTATATCCAAGTACAAATGGCGCGTTATGCCAATGATATGTTCACCAAACAAGATGTGAATGCCCGGGCAGCACAATTTTTGCAGGCTATCGAAGGGGCTTCCTATGACAAATGAGTCGTTAAAGCGCCCGCGTAAATGGGTGTCGATTCTGGTGGAAATCAAGGCGCGTTCTTTTGAGGCCAAATTGTTATTGGCATGTTTCTTAGCGGAAGCTGGCTTTGGCGCGGTCGTTGGCAATAAACGCATGTTAGATCGTCGCTGGCGTGATTTGCCACCTGGCGTTTGGTTTGAAAAAAGCATTACGCCATATAAATTGAAGCGGATGTTCAATCGTCATCAGGCGGGCTTTCAAACGGTTTGTCTAGATGAAGAAGGCTTGATTATTTCGCGCAAGGTGTATACCTCACTGCGCATGTCTGCTGAATCGTTGGCGGCCGTTAGCCGCTTCTTTTGCTGGGGTCAGTTTCAGGCGGATACAGTTGCGCAAGAGTTGCCAGATCATGCTAGCAAGTTGGTGCTCACTGGTAACCCACGGGTAGATCTGTGGCGGCCTGAATTTCGCGTTTTACACGAAGACACCGCGGCTGAACTGCGCACGGAATTTGGCGATTTTGTGCTCATTCTTTCCAATTACGCTAACTTTATTGACGACCGCGATATTCGCACTTTGATCGATAAGCAACGCGGTAAAAATATCAAAACCGCAGCCGATGAACAGTGGCTTTGGGATTTGGTGAACTTTCAAACCCACGTGCGCGAGTCGTTTGAAGTTGCCATCAAAGCGCTAGCAACGCGCTGGCCAGAGCGTACGTTTATTGTGCGCCCCCACCCGGCCGATAATCAAAATTACTGGACCAAATTCAAACAATCGACACCTGCGAATGTGCAGGTGATCTATCGCGGATTTGTGACGCCGTGGCTACTGGCTGCCAAGGCCGTGTTGCATAATTCTTGTACGACTGGGTTAGAAGCGTTGCTTGTGGGGCAAGTACCAATTGCATACGTCCCCTTTGACGCGTCGCAATTTGAGATTGGCTTTAGCAATGCCGTTAGCCGTTGTGTTAGTGATTTGCCTGCGCTTGAAGCGGCAATTGATGATGCCTACACCAATCAAGAGTGGTCTGGTCGGGCCGCGGCCGAAGCAACCGCCGCCGACTATATTACCGCGATGACTGGGCCACTGGCTTGTGAACGGATTATTGCTGAACTCAATGCGCTTGAGATTGCGCCACAAGCGATGGCGTATTCCCGCGAACCGTATTCACGTATTCGCTATCGGCTGCGTGACTGGTATCTGCAATTTTTAGATTGGGGCGACGATAACGGACTTTCTAAGCTGCTACGCACAGACCCCAATCGTATGAAACTGTCATTTATGCGTGCTAAGTTTGCGGGGTCTACGTTGCAAGAGGTAGAGCAATTTATTGCCAAGCTACAGCAAAAAACAGGCCGTTTTCAAAATGTGCGCGTCACCCAAATCGATCAGGATATGTACGCCATCTATCAATGATTGTTGAATTCTTTGGACCGGCTGGCGTGGGAAAGAGCACCATTGCCACTGCACTCCGCCAGCGGCTAACTGCGCAATCAATTCCAAATTACACGCGTAAACAACTGCTGCAAACTGCTTTCCCTAACTTACAACTGCGCCGCGTTACTTACCTGTATCGTATGTTACAGAAATGGCAAACGCGCCTTGTCCGGCCTGCCCAGTTTGCCCACTTATTACGCAATATGTCGCATCCAACCTTCACCAATTACGAACAATACAAAGTTGTAGATTGGTACCTAGAAAGCGCGTTTGAACAACGTGCATTTGCCCGCACGCTAAAAGCGCCTCAAGTTGCCGTCTTAGATGAAGGCTTGGCGCAAAAAGTAGCCGGTGTGGCAAGCATTGCGGCACCAACTGTAAATACGGCCACCGTAAACTCTTTGCTTACCCCGCTAACACCACCGGCTCTTGCCATTTACGTTTCGGCCTCAGCCGCAGTCTGTGCGCAGCGGATGCAGGCGCGTGGCGTGCGCCCGTGGCATGTTGCTTCAAAAACTGAAGCGCAGTACCAACAATTTATTGCCGATCAAGTAACCGCGTGTGACCTGATTGCCCAAACCGCACCCACGCTAGGCTGGCACGTGCTAGCGCTTGATAACACTGCGCCAGATCAAGACGGTACGCAACTTAACAAACTGCTAGACCCAGTCGTGGCGCACCTTACGGAGCAATTGGCCTAATGTGCGGGTTCACTGGATTTTGGGATCCGCAACACAGCACAGATCACGCGGCGCAGTTAGCCCGCATGACCGCTTCGATTGCCCATCGTGGCCCAGATGCCGATGGCGTTTGGCATGATGCCCAAGCCGGCATTGCCTTAGGGCATCGCCGCCTAGCCATTATTGATCTATCCCCGCTGGGTGCGCAGCCAATGCACACGCCAGATGAACGCTATACGTTGGTGTTCAATGGTGAGATTTATAACTATCTTGCGCTGCGCCAACAGTTGCAAGCGCAAGGCGTCCAATTCCGCAGCGAGTCAGACACGGAAGTGCTATTAGCGCTCATTGCGCACGTTGGCTGTGCTGCCGCATTGCAACAAGCAGTCGGCATGTTTGCCTTTGCGTTGTGGGATCGTGACACACAAACGCTAACCCTAGCGCGTGATCGCTTTGGCGAGAAGCCGCTGTACTACGGACTGTTGCCCAATGGCACGTTTACGTTTGGCTCTGAGCTAAAAAGCGTTATTGCCGGGCAACAAAGCGCATTGGCACTTGATCCACTGGCGTTACAGCTGTATCTGCAACTGGGCTACATCCCCGCACCGGCTTCAATTTACGCGCCGATCAAAAAGCTGCCGCCTGGCGCTATTCTGCAAGTGGATCGCGCCCAACTTAGCGCCCGTCAGTTAGCGGCACCTGCCCCGTATTGGCGTTTGCGCGAGCACACCCAACGCAGCCAATCCGCCCGCTCTACGCAAGATGTTCAGCTTGAATTTGAATCGCTATTGCAGACGGCTATTCAAGGGCAAATGTTGGCAGATGTGCCGCTAGGCGCATTTTTATCAGGGGGAATTGACTCGTCATTAGTGGTGGCAACCATGCAGCAGCTAAGTGCCAACCCTGTGCGCACCTTTACGATTGGCTTTGGCGATGACAGCATCAATGAAGCGCCATATGCCAAGCAAATTGCGCAGCACCTCGGCACCGAGCACACCGAGCTATACGTCAATAGTCAGCAGGCGCAGGCGCTTGTTGCCAAGCTGCCTGCCATCTTTGATGAACCCTTCGCAGACCCATCCGCGTTGCCCACTTACTTTGTGGCACAGTTGGCGCGGCAACAAGTGACCGTGGCCTTGTCTGGCGATGGTGGGGATGAATTGTTGGGCGGGTATTTACGCTATCAATCGACGTTGAACGCGTGGCAATCGCGGGCTGAGGCTGGCTCACTAAAACAACGCGTATTGCAGGGGCTTGGGCAACGTAGCGCTGGGTTACCGGGTAAGTATGCGGCCAAGCTTGAGCGCTATGCCGCAACGCAGCCCGTCAATAAAGCCGAGTCGTTTATTGAATTTTATTTACAGCAAATTTCAAGACATTGGCTGCCAAACCAACCGCGTTTACAGGCAGCCGATATGGTTTCTGCTGCGACGTATGTCCATTTACAAAGCGGACTTTCTAACGTAGACCAAATGCTATTGTTTGATAGCCTGACTTACCTACCTGGCGATATTCTGGCAAAAGTAGATCGCACGGCAATGGCCCATAGCCTAGAAACGCGCGTGCCGTTCTTAGACCATCGCATTGCTGAATTTATTTGGGCACTCCCCGCAGATATGGTGCGCTTAGATGCCCCTAAGCAATTATTCCGGACGGCGCTAAATAAGCATGTGCCAGCGGCTATGTTTGAACGTCCAAAACAAGGCTTTGGTATTCCGCTGGCCGCTTGGCTACGCACTGACTTGGCCGACCTAGCTGCCGATACGTTCGCCAGCCAAGCGTGGCAAACTGCCAACCTTATTCCCCAAGCCGTGGTGCAACGGCGTTTCACGCAACATCGCAATGGGCAAACGGACTGGAGCCGCTTCTTGTGGCGCGCGTTGCAACTGGCACTGTGGGTCAATCACGCGCAACGCTAATGAAAATTGCAATTGTTATTAGTTCAATGGGGAGCGGCGGAGCCCAGCGGGTTGTGTCTAAACTTGTGCGTGCTTGGGCAGAACAGGGGCATCAGGTTACGATTGTTACCCTCAATGGCGCTGAAGCCGTCTCATTTTTTGCATTGCCGCCCAACGTTACGCTGATTGCAGCAAACACACACATCAGTAAATCGCTGGTCAAGTCGCTACGATCGCTGCGCAACTTGCGGCACCTGTTGCTAGGGTTGCAGCCTGATATCACGCTAAGCTTTATTCATAAGGCGAACATCCTGATGATTTTGGCCTTGCTGGGCACTGGCCTCAAAACTATTGTCAGTGAACGCAATGATCCATTTCGGCAACCGCTTTCTGCCGTATGGACACGCTTACGCCATTTTGCTTATGCGCGTGCCTCCGCAGTCGTGTTGCAAACATCAGATGTCAAACGTTATTTTTCAGCCAAGGTGCAAGCGAAGTCAGTGGTGATTGCGAACCCGATTGAAGCGCCCGCAACGGACGTACCGTATTCAAAATCCAACAATACAATTGTGGCAATGGGACGCTTACATCCCCAAAAAGGCTTTGATTTATTAGTCGCCGCCTTTGCCAAAATTGCGTCAGATTATCCCAATTGGTCCGTCAACATTTGGGGTAAGACACCCTATCGGGCGCATGTTGCCGATGCAATTGCTGCCCACGCAATGGGTGCGCAAATCACAATCTGTGGCGAAACCGCAGCACCTTTTGAAAAGCTCGGTCAAGCCGATATTTTTGTGCTGCCATCGCGCTATGAGGGCTTTCCAAATGTGCTATGTGAGGCTTTGGCCTGTGGCACGGCCGTGCTAAGCTACGATTGTTCTGCTGGGCCAGTTGAAATTATTGAACACGGTGTCAACGGTTGGCTAGTGGACTGTCAAGACATCGACGCGTTAGCCGCCGGGTTACGCACTTTGATGGCCGATGCCAGTCTGCGGCAACAGTTGGCAACCGCCGGTCCGGCAGTGGCAACTGCCTACACCTTACCGACAATTGCTGAAAAATGGCTGACGCTGATGGAACGCTTACACGCTGGAAAGACCGTGCAATGAAATTACTATTTGTGATTGATAGCCTTGGCTCTGGCGGGGCGCAGCGCCAAATGGTGACCTTGGCCGTGGGCTTGGCGGCGCGCGGGCATACGGTGGCGTTTTTTGTGTATTACCCTGAATTCACGCATTTCAAGCCAGCGTTAGATGCCGCTTCTATTCCCGTATTTCATGAACAAAAACAAAGCCGCTTTGCGTTCAACGTGCCATTTGCGCTGCGGCGCCACATCAAAAGTCAAAACTATGATGCGGTATTGGCCTTTTTAGACACGCCAAATGTCTATGTAGAATTGCTGCGCTTGAGCGGCATTCAGACACCCATCATTGCGTCTGAACGCTCGGCAGATGTGGCCGGACAACCGTTGAAGCGATCGATTTGGTTGCGCCGTCAACTGCATCGTTTTGCAGATCATGTCACTGTCAATTCGCACCACCAGCGGCAACGCATGGAGCGTGAATTCCCATGGTTGCAGCCTAAAATCTCAACGATTGTAAACGGTCTTGACCTAACACAGTTCAGCCCAGAAGCGCTGCCAACAACAAATGCTGAGACTGTGTTACTGTCTGTAAGTACGGTTGTTCGTGGTAAAAATCCGCAGCGGTTAGCCAAAGCATTGGCGCTGTTGCAACAGCAGCAGCGCCCCGTGCCGCGCATTAAATGGGCAGGACGCATTCCAGACCAAGCTGTGGATGACTCTTATCAGCAAACAAACGTTATTCTAGAGGCTGCCGGTCTAACCCACATGTGGGATTGGCTTGGCCGTTGTGAAGATATTCCACAGCAAATGCAGGCGGCAGATGCTGTCATTCACCCTTCGCTATTGGAAGGCTTTCCAAACGCGATTTGTGAAGCATTAGCCTGTGGCGCGCCAGTTTTGGCCGCAGATATTGGCGATCATCGCTGGCTATTGGGCGATGGGAAGCATGGCGTGGTCTTTGATCCGACAGATGTGACCGCGATTGCGGCTGCGATCCAACAATTTATGACTCTATCACCGGCGGCCATTGCGCAAATGCAAACTGCCGCGCGTGAATTTGCCTGTGAAACGCTAGCCGTCGATACTTATGTGACGCACTATGAAACGCTACTGACGCGTCTAATTGCATGAAAACTCCTATTTTTATTCTTGGCACTGGCCGCTGTGGCTCCACCATCTTGCATAACTTGCTTAGCAAGCATGATGCATTTTCGTGGCCCACATTTATCACGCGGCGCTCGCCTAGTCGCCCGCATTTGAATGCGCATATCCTACGCACGTTTGACTGGCCGCTATTGGGTGGCTTCATGCGGGCACGTGTTCATCCTCAAGAGAGCTATGAGCTGTGGAACACAGTTTACGGTGGCTTTGGTCGGCCAAACCGTGATCTAACTGAGGCTGATTTTTCGCCGTATGTTGCTCGCAAATTCGAACGTGTTTTTGGCGCGATCACGCCGCCTAAACGGCAACAGTTGCTGCTCAAAATTACGGGTTGGCCGCGGATTGGGTTTCTCAAAGCGATGTTTCCAGACGCCAAGTTTGTGCACGTGTATCGTGACGGGCGCGCGGTCGTCAATTCGATGTTGCAAACATCGTTCTGGCGCGGTTGGCATGGCCCGGCGCAGTGGCGTTGGGGGGAACTTTCACCAGAACATGCCGCAGAGCTCGCCGCAGCAGATAATTCCTTTGTCACTTTGGGTGCCATCCAATGGAAACTACTGATGGATGCGTTTGCCGAAAGTCGCGCATTATTGCCCGCTGGGCAGTTGCTAGAAGTGAGCTACGAGCAACTATGTGCAGATAAGGCCGCTACGCTTGATCAGATTTTGGCGTTCTGCGAAACGCCTTCGACCGCACGCTTTGCGGCTGAGGTTGCTGCTGTTAAGGTTGAAAACCGCAACTTCAAATGGCAGTCAGACTTGAGCGCTTTGCAGCAAGCGCAGCTCAATGCCAGTTTGGCAAATACCCTGCCTCAATGGGGTTATAGTGCTAGCAACTGATTTCAACGCCGACCAATTGGCGGCATTGCAGATAATCCAATTTAGCCCGTACCCACCGCCGTTGGGCGGCAACTCGATTCATGTCCAGCGCATGGTGCAGCGTTGCAATGCCGCGGGCTTAGCATGCTTGGCGTTGGACTACACCGGGACGCATATCGCGCAGAAGCAGTCCGATCCGTTGGTGCTGGCGCTGCAAGGCAACCTGCGGCAGCGGCTGCGGCAATTGCGGACGTTGGCTCCGCAGCTAAGCCCTAATCGCGTTGTGCATATGCATGTTTCAATGTTGCGGCGGTTTCGTTATTTAGCGCCGTATTTACTTTGGATTTTTCGGCGACAGCGGGTCTGGATTACCATCCATAGTGGGCGCTTTGTGGCGCAAAATAGCGCGTGGCAGCACCGTGTTTATCTAAAATGGTTGTTCCGTAAATTTGAACGGATCATTACTGTGAACACAGCGCAATTGGATTTTTTACGTACACTCGGTTTGCGTAATGTGCATCCCACAAGCCTGCCTGCTTTTGTCGCGCCAACCCCATCAACAGTCTCGTTACCGGCAGATATTGCGCACTTGGCAAATACGCAACAGCTTGTTGTTGCCGCCGGTTCACTCACAACCGTGTATGGCTTTGATGTGTTGCTCGATGCATTCAGCGCCGCTAATTTGCCCGATGTGCGACTGATTTGCGCCTTTTATGGGCCAGCTGATGACGCAGTTGCTGCAGAGATCCACGCCCGAATTGCACAACTGCCGCAGGTGTCCGCCCTGACAGATTCGTCACCGGCGCTGTTTCAGGCACTGTTGCAGCAGGCCGCTGTTTATGTGCGCCCAACCCGCACCGATGGCGATGCGGTTACTATTCGTGAAGCGCTAGCCTTGGGTTTGCCCGTTATCGCCTCAGACTGTGTCACCCGCCCAACAGATTGCCAGCTATTTGAAACGGATAACGTTGCGGCATTGGCGCAAACGCTTACGGCTGTGCTGGCAGACGCACCTGTTGGCAACCGTGAAGCCATGCCAGATTACGCGGCGGCACTGCTTGCCTTGTATCAAACCGATCGCATACACGCATGACAGTCCAACGGGTCTCACGCTTATATTGGACCGTTCGCTATTTGTCTGCCCGGCAGGTTTATTACCGATTGCGGCGCTTGGGTCGGCGGCGCTGGCAACGGTTGCTCCGCCGTACGGCACCAATGCCAACCGCGCCTGCACTGCGCAGCCCAGTTCCATTTTGGCAACAGCCTACTGCGTCGCTTGTTCAAGATCAGTTCCTGACCACTGCCCAAGACGTGCAGCAGTTGCGCTTCACCTATCTCAACCACACGCATCAGTTTGACGCAACGTTAGGCTGGCATGATCCCGCGCTTAGCCATTTGTTTCGCTATCATCTGCACTATTTCCACTATGTGCTGCCCCTGTTGGCGGCGCACCATGCGGGTGAAGCTGGGGCGTATCAAACGTTCAAACGCATTGCCGAAGACTGGATTGCGGCCAACCAGCAGATTGGTGGTGATGGCTGGCATCCTTATACCGTGTCTTTGCGGGTGGTGAATTGGCTGCATGCGGTCAACGGCTTTTCTGCTGCGCTAGACCAAGATCCAACGTTCAAACAACGCTTGTGCAGTAGCCTTTACGGGCAGTGCCAATATTTGGCCACGGATTTAGAGCACGATGTGCGCGGCAACCATTTGCTAGAAAATTTGCGCGCGCTCATTTGGGCTGGATTGGCGTTTGAAGGTGCTGAAGCACAAGTATGGCTACGCACGGGCTTGTATTGGTTACAGCAAGAAGTGGCCGAGCAAGTGCTGCCTGATGGCGCTCACTTTGAACGCAGCCCCGGTTACCATGTGTTGGTGCTGCAAGATCTATTTGAAATTGCGCTGTATTTAGAGCGTCAGCAGCAGCACGTACCAGACTGGCTAACAACCGCAGTCCAAAAGATGACGCGCTACCTAACCCAAATCTTGCGCCCCGATGGACAAGTGCCAATGTTGAAAGACACCGCTCAAGACGCACATCTACCGCCAAGTGTGTTGTTATCTGGCATCAATGCGTGGTTAGGCGCATCGGCAGCGCCCACTTGGTACAGCGCATTGTTAGGCCTAACCGCCAAGACGGATGGCACGGCTCAACCACAGGTCCCGCAACTGCATTTGCCAGCCGTTGGGCACACGGTTTTACAGTCTGCCCAAGACTGGCTGATTGTGGACCATGGCGCGCCTTGTCCTTCATATTTGCCAGCGCATGCCCAGGCTGATGTCTTGACGTTTGAGTACTTTGTGTCTGGTGCGCCAATTGTTACGGATAGCGGTATTTATGAATATACGGCCGGCGACTGGCGTAATTATTTTCGGGCAACGGCGGCGCATAACACAATTGAAGTGGCTGGCAAAAACAGCACCGATGTCTGGAGCAGCTTTCGGGCGGCGCGGCGGGCTACGCCACGCGTGATTACGTTTGAAAAGACGGCAACGGAAACTATCTTGATTGTTGAGCATGACGGCTACGCGCATCTATCTCCAAGCGTGATCCATCGGCGCACATTTTGCTGGCGGCCAGATCAGTCTCTGCGCATTCGCGATGCGTTGCTGGGTACGGGCTCAGTTGCTGCTGTCAGTCGCTTCCATTTACATCCAAGCTTGCAACCGCAGACTATCGCGACTGGGCAGCTACAGCTCACAACGCAACTCACATTGACAAGCGCAACGCCATTCACCATTACCCAAAGCTGGTATTCAGAACGATTTGGGGCCAAGGTTCAGCGGGCTTGCATTACGCAGCGCCTGACCGGTGACCTACCGCTCACAACTGAAGTTACCTTTACGCGGGCCTCAATCTAGGTTGCCGCGCGCACACCGTAGTATCATTCTGAAGCTATGACGTCCCCGCTCAATATTGCAGTTTATTCGCATTACTTCACGCCAGAAATTGGCGCACCGTCCGCTCGAATTTATGATTTGAGCCAACAGTGGTTGCTCGCCAACCATACGGTACGCGTGGCGACCTGTGTGCCGAATCATCCAACGGGGCAGGTGTATCCAGGCTATGCGCCGGGCTGGCATCAGCAAGAAGCATTTGATGGGGTGGATGTGCACCGCAATTGGAGCTACATCACGGCCAATAGCGGGTTTATCAAAAAGACGCTGGGGCACATTTCTTTTGTGCTGAGCAGCGTTTTGAATCAGCGCAAAATGGCCGCTGTTGATGTGATTATTGGTACATCGCCCACGCCGTTTGCCGCATTGGCTGGGTTGCTCGTTGCCAAGTGGCGCAACGTGCCGTTTGTGATGGAAATCCGCGACTTATGGCCTGCCATTTTTACCGAGATGGGCATCATCAAAAATAAGCAAATTATTCGTCTGCTTGAACTGGGCGAACTGTGGCTCTATCGACAGTCGAGCCAAATTGTGACTGTAACTGAAGCGTTCCGGCAAGACCTAATCCGGCGCAATATCCCGGCTGAAAAAATCACCACAATCCCAAATGGGGCGGATATCAACTTTTGGCAGCCGCAGCCTAAACCGACCGCGTTGGCGGCAGACTTGGGCGTTGCTGATAAATTTGTGGTGCTTTATATCGGGGCACATGGTATTTCTCATGCGCTAGAAAAAATCTTAGATGCGGCGGCACAACTGCGTGATCAGCCGGAGATTCAGTTTTTGTTTGTGGGCGAAGGCTCGCGCAAGCCCATGTTGATGGACTACGCTGCTGAACACCAACTTAGCAACGTGACCTTTCTTGGCGCAACCGATAAACAAGGCGTCAAAGACTACTACGCACTGGCCGATGTGTGCTTAGTGCCGTTGCGTGATGTGCCGTTATTTGACGGGTTTATTCCCTCTAAAATGTTTGAAATTATGGCAATGGCCCGGCCAATTGTGGCTTCGCTAACGGGCGAAGCGGCTGAAATCTTGCGGCGTTCGCAGGGGGCGACTATTGTGGAGCCCGAAGACACAGCTGGAATTCGAGCGGCGATTGAAGCGCTTTACCGTAACCCCGAGCACGCTGCGGCGTTGGCTGAAAATGGCCGTGCGTTTGTGGCGGCACACTACAGTCGCAAACTGTTAGCGGATCGCTATTTAGAGGTCTTACAATCGGCGATCACGCCGGAGCGCACCGCATGAATGTGTTAGTCATTGGCGGAACTGGATTTACCGGTGGCTTTGTGGTCGATGCGCTATTGGCTGCGGGGCATCAGGTGCAGTGCTTTGTGCGCCCTACCAGCAACACCAGCGCCTTAGTGGCCAAGAACGTCCCGCTAACGACTGGCGATATGGCAGATGGCGCAGCGCTCACTGCCGCTTTACGTGGAAAAGATGCGCTCATTTATGTGGCGTCTTTGGGCTTTGGGCATGCAGAAGGTGTGGTCAATGCTGTGCTTGCGAGTGGCGTGCAACGTACTGTTTTTGTGAGCACCACGGCGCTCTTTACTAAACTGCCTGCAGCAAGCAAAGTGGTGCGCGTGGCTGCAGAAAAAACAATCACCGATAGCACTTTAGACTATACGATTATCCGCCCCACGATGATTTACGGCACGCCGCGTGATCGGAACATGTGTCGTTTGGTACGCTTTATTCAGCGTTGGCCGGTGATTCCGGTGTTTGGCACGGGCACCTATTTGCAGCAGCCGGTGCACGTTGCCGATGTAGCGCAGGCAATTGTGGCGAGTTTGCCCAATGCGGCTACATATCGGCAAGCCTACAATATCTCTGGCGCGGCGGCGCTTGCCTATAATGATGTCATTGACACGGTTGCGGCGGCGCTCAATAAGCGTATTTTCAAGCTGCACTTACCAGTAACACCCATCATTTGGGGCCTGACGCTGACCGAAAAGATTGGCATTCGCTTGCCAATAAAAGCGGAACAAATCTTGCGCCTCAATGAAGATAAAGACTTTGCACATACTGCTGCAACACAAGATTTTGGATACGCCCCGCGTGATTTTGCGACTGGGATTGCGTCTGAAATTGAACTAATGACTGCATGACTCCAACCTTTTGGATTTTGACCTTTGCTGGGACAGCAACGCTTGCCTACTTGCTGGTGGGCTTGATGATCCGCTGGACCACTAAACGGCAAATTTTAGCAATCCCGAATCAACGTAGCTCGCATGATACGCCCAAGCCGCTTGGCGGGGGCTTAGCCATTGTGACACTGACGCTGCTAGGCGGCGGCTTTATGGTGCTGTTTACCAGCGGCTGGCAGCGCGTTGGCGTGGTTTTGCTCACCGCTGGCATTATTGCGGCTATTAGTTGGTGGGATGATATTCAGTCCTTGCCAAGCTTGGTGCGGTTAGGCGTACACGCCGTTGGGGCTGCCGTTGCCATGGCCGTGTTTGGCTATTGGGATGTGATTGCGCTGCCGTATCTCCCAGTGCTACAAATCGGCTGGCTAGGAATTCCGATAACGTTCGTGTGGATTGTTGGCCTGACCAATGCTTACAATTTTATGGATGGTATTGACGGCCTTGCTGGCAGCCAAGCCGTGATTGCTGGGATTGGTTGGGCGATTATTGGCGCGATTGTTGATAGCGCAGTGCTAAGCATGCTGGGCTTACTTGTGGCCGCTACCAGTCTTGGTTTCTTGCTGCATAACTGGGCACCCGCTCGTATTTTTATGGGCGATGTGGGCAGTGCCTTCCTCGGCTTTTTGTTTGGCGTAATGCCAGTTGCTGCGGCGTGGGGCGTGACCGACTATTTAGACCTGACCAATCGCGGCGTTGCAAATACTGAACTGGCGGCGCTGATGCCGCTGACGGGCGCACTCATCCTGTGGCCGTTTTTGTTTGACACCTCATTTACGTTTATTAGACGGCTAAAAAATGGTGAAAATGTGCTGAAATCACATCGGCAACATTTGTATCAACGGCTTGTGATTACCGGCTTTAGCCACCGCCGCGTGACCCTAATCTACATTGGGTTGGCTTTGGTCTTTTTACTGTTGGCGCTAGGCTGGTTGGCGCAGATTGGCGTGTTACCACTGGCCGTGTTGCTGGGCTTGCCGCTGATTAGCATATTGCAACTGATCTATGTTTCCCGCATTGAAACGCGTGCGCTGGCAAGCCAGAAATAGACACTATCTTCGTGAAAGTTGTTGTCCAGATCCCCTGTCTAAACGAAGAACACACCCTACCAGCAGTCATTGCTGATTTGCCTAAAACCTTGCCCGGCGTGGATGAAATCCAACTCCTAATTATTGATGATGGCAGCACTGACAACACCGTCGCTGTTGCGCGGCGTTTAGGGGCGGACGTGGTTCAACATCCTCATAATCAGGGCTTAGCCGCTGCGTTTGGCACGGGGCTGCGGCGCGCTATTGAACTGAATGCTGACATTATCGTCAATACTGATGGGGACAACCAATACGCTGGCGCAGACATTGCGCGCCTGGTTGCCCCAATCTTAGAAAACCAAGCTGACCTTGTGATTGGCGATCGGCAAACGTGGCAGATTGCACACTTTTCATTGCTGAAGCGGATTTTGCAGCGCGTTGGCAGCGTTGTGATTGGCTATGTATCTGGCCTGACGGTGGCAGATGCGACTAGTGGCTTCCGCGCAATGACCCGCGAAATGGCGCTGCGTACGGTGGTGATGAGCCACTATTCCTACACTCTTGAAACACTAATCCAAGCTGGGGCGCGTGCCAAGCGCGTTGTTTTTGTGCCGATTGATACCAATGCGCAAACGCGGCCATCGCGCCTGATGCGCAACATGTGGCACTACCTCTCTAGCTCAACCGCGACGATCTTGCGTGCCTATGTGCTCTACCGCCCGCTAAAAGTCTTTTTTACGATTAGTTTGCTATTTTTATTGCCGGGGTTGATCCTCAGTATTCGCTTTCTGGGCTTTTACTTTCAGCAGCAGGGGACGGGGCATGTGCAGTCGCTGATTTTGGCCGCAATTTTATTGATTGTTGGGTTTCAGGTGGCGTTATTTGGGATTTTGGCCGATTTGATCGCGTCTAATCGGCGCATGACAGAAGAACAATTGTATTTAGAACGCCTTCGCACGTGGCGTCAGGAGTGACAATCAATGACTGAATCAAAACGGGGATTTTTAGGTAACCCGCTTGGCCGTGCCGCTTTTATTGGGGCGCTGCATCTGCTACCGTTGCCCGGTAGCGCTGGCTGGACTGGCAACATGCAACCAATTGTGGATCTTTGTCTGCGCGAGGCAGAGCAATATATGGCGGCCGGCGCAGATGGCCTAATCATCGAAAATACGCATGACACGCCGTATTTACGCCAAGAAGCAGATGCCAGCACAATTGCAGCGATGGCTGTGATCTGCGGCAAACTACGCGCCGCGTTCCCCGCAGTGCCGATTGGCATTCAAATTCTAGCCGCTGCCGACATCGCCGCTTTGGACACTGCCATTGCGTGTGACCTCGATTTTATCCGCGCAGAAGGCTTTGGGTATGCGCATATCGCTGACGAAGGCTTGATCCAAGGTAATGCCGGACGGCTGATCCGCCGCCGGGCACATCTGCACGCCAACCACATTGAAATTTGGACTGACATTAAAAAGAAGCACGGCTCGCACGCACTGACAGCTGACCTTTCCCTAAGGGAAATGGCAAAAGGCGTGCAATACTTCCAAGCGGATGGCATTATCGTCACGGGCGGCACTACGGGTGAGCCACCCTCATTACAAGACCTAGCCGCAGTCAGTGATTTACCAATGCGCTTGGCCGTGGGATCTGGCACAACTCTGGACAATATTGCGCTGTTTGCTGAGCACGCAGAAGCTTTGATTGTGGGGTCGGCATGTAAAGTCGGCGGCGACTGGAAAGGCGTTGTGGATCAGGCTCGCGTGAAGGCGTTGGTGAGTCTGCTGTAAATTGCGGTTGAAGAGACTAGGATTCCTATAACTAGACTTTAACTACGCCCTCTCCCATGCATGCGGAGTTTGATAACTCGTAGAAAACAAAGAGCGCGTTCCTGAATAGGGCGCGCTTTTTTATCTGCTACTTTGTATTTATTAGGCTGGT
>JAHDBW010000043.1:19488-23041 GCA_020630175.1 Anaerolineales bacterium | reverse complement strand
GTGCGAACTCGCGGCTACGCGCAACTTTGGTGTCGGTTCATCATTTGCATTCACATAAGACGTTTAATGGCTTGGCGACTTCTTCCTTAATTTCATCAATATTTTCTTTACCTCACTTAGCTGTGACATCAGTAAGATAACTATAATCAAATTTATAAGTTAAAACTTCTAGTGGGAGATACACTTCAAGTTTGAATGAAACCGCCTTGTACTTAACATCTGCTGCGGCACTGTTTTAGAGGTTTCTTAACTTTTTGATTACGCACAGCACCAACCGAATCAAAAAACGCCGCCTCTCGGCAGCGTCTCTGTCTCTTTCTCTAGCGCGCCAGCGCGTCCGCTTACTTCACCAGTGGCAAGTCGAAGCGGAAGCGGGTGCCTTTGTTTGGTTCGCTTTCTACCTTGATCTGCGCGTTGTGCCCTTCTAGTAGGCGGTACGCCAGTGCGAGGCCAATGCCGGTGCCACCAAAGCGCCGGGTTGCAGACCCATCAACCTGATAGAACTTATCAAAGATGCGTTCCAACTTATCGGCCGGGATGCCAATGCCGTGGTCAATCACTTCAACGGCTGCCACGCCTTGTGCTTCCATTGGGGTAACGCGAATAATAACGTTGCCACCATTCGGGCTGAACTTCACGGCGTTATCTAACAAGTGTCGGAACACGCGTGCCAGTGAGCGCATTTCACCTTGGACCAGCACGCTAGTCTCTGGATACTCAATGACCAGTTTGCAGCGACTGTTCGCAATGGTACGTTCCAACATGCCCGTTGCCACTTGGATCGAATCGCGTAGGTTGATTGGCCCCAGATGGATCTTGCCAATATCAGCGCCACCAAAGTCCACAATATCTTCAATTAGGCGTTCTAGGCGCTCTACTGCGGCGCGGGTGGTATTGATGCCTTCGGCCTGATCATCACTCAATGGCCCAAGTACACCATCCGCCATCAGCGCCACATAGCCTTTTACATGCAGTAACGGCGTGCGCAGTTCATGTGACACGTTCGCAATGAATTCAGACTTGAGCCGATCTAGCTCGCGCAGTTCTTCTAACGCTTTGCGTAATTGTGCGGTGCGATCTGCAACAGTCTTCTCTAGAATGCGATTGGAGTCTTTGAGTTGATCGCTCAAATGCTTGACGCGCAGCAGCGACTTTACACGCGTAACCAGTTCAAGATAGTTGAACGGCTTGGTTAGAAAGTCATCCGCGCCAACTTCTACCCCTTTAATACGCTCTTCCATCCCTTTTAGGGCGGTGATCATAATAACGGGTAAAAAGGCCGTTTCTTCGTCAGACTTAATGCGGCGGCAAACTTCATATCCATCTAAGCGCGGCATGATGATGTCCAGCAGCACAAGGTCGGGCTGAACACTTTCCACCATTTCCATTGCTTGTTCACCATCCACGGCTGTGAATAGTTGGAACCCCTCCATTTGGAGGAATTGAGTCATGATGTCGCGATTAGAGGCCTCATCATCAACAATGAGGATTTTGGACTCTTGCGGGGGGCGAACTTGTGGAATCATTTAAATTGATTTCTAAAAATAAACGTCTATATTAAAAAATGTAGACAAGATATGCTGGCAGGCCAGCAAAATGGGAGCAACAGCAGCTTTATAGGTCAACCGAAAAAATCGGGATGAAGAGCCTTTCTATTACTATACAGGTTTGCGAATTCACTACGCAACCATTGCAATATTTTTGCCTAACTAAAAAGTCCTGTTTATAGATTGGCAGATACGAGCATGTACGCACGTGTCAAAAGCCAGCAGGTGCCTATAAAACACGGCGCATTACGCGTACCCGTCACCAACAACTCAGCAGAGATTCAAGGGCGGCAGGCCCATTCATAATAACCAAAAACAAACGTACAGTTACGCATTCTGTAAGAAGTTGCCCAAAATAAGCGGTTTTGAAAACCAATTATGAAAATTGCCACCAATTTCTCGCAAGATTCTAAAACTGCGTGCTATAATTTGAAGCCTAACACGGGGAAGTGTCGGAATTGGTAGACGAGCCTGACTTAGGATCAGGTGCCGCAAGGCGTGTGGGTTCGAGTCCCACCTTCTTCACTAATAAAGGTTACATGTAACTTAGTAGCAGCCGCTTTTAGCGGCTGTTATTTCGTAACCTGTAACCTATAACGCTTTTAAGGGCGTTACGCAAAAAAATCCAAAACAAAATTTCGGTGGGAGATTCCCAAATTGAATATTGAAACCACTATGGTCGAAACGCGCGTTGCGCAACTGGTTGTAACCGTTGCAGATGACCGCGTTACCGCAGCCAAGCGCGCTGCAGCCCGCAAGCTTGCAAAGCAAGTCAACATCCCTGGCTTCCGCAAAGGCAAAGTCCCTTACAACGTTCTCGTTCGTTACATTACAGAAGAAGGCATTCTAGATGCCGCGTTGGACGACCTAACCCAAGACATCTATAAAGAAGCACTGCAAGCTGAAGATTTAGATCCAGCTGGCCCAGGCGAATTGGAAGAAGTCACCCGTGACCCAATGGTCCTGACCTACAAAGTTCCCCTACAACCTGAGGTTGACCTCGGCGACTATCGTAGCGTCCGTGTGGACTACACGCCAGAAGCCGTTGAAGAAGGCGACATCGAAGACATGCTAGAAGCTGCGCAAGAACGTAATGCTGTGATTGAACCAGTAGAACGCGCTGCAGAACTAGGCGATATTGTGACCCTAACCTTCAAAGGCGTGATGGTTGATGAAGACGATCCAGACGATGAAGACGAAATGTTCGCTGAAGAAGATTACGACCTCACTCTAGAAGATGATGGCGTCTACCCAATGCCTGGCTTCTACGATGAAGTAATCGGAATGAAAGCTGGCGAAACGCGTGAATTCACAATTGCGTACCCAGACGACTTCCACAACCGCAGTTTGATCGGCGAAAAAGTCAAAAACACAGTTACCGTTAGCACCGTCAAAGGGAAGTCACTCCCAGAATTGGATGACGACTTTGCCCAAGAAGCTAGCAATGGTGAAGCTGAAACCATGGCCGACTATCGCGCATCAATTCGCGAACAGTTAGAAACCATGCGCGGCCAACAGTACGACAATGAATACAGCCAAGATGTACTCAAGCAAATTGTCGCTGGTGCAACCGTTACCTATGCTGATCTTTCACTAAATCAAGAAATTGATGCAGCGCTAGAACGCGAATCGCAAGATGCCCGCCAACGCGGTCTTACCATGGAAGATTATCTAAAAATCCAAGGTAAAACTGAAGAAGAAATGCGCGCAGACTTGAAGCCAGACGCTGAAGAAAACCTAAAGACTAGCGCCGTGATGCAAAACATTGTGTTGGCAGAAAACATCACCATCAATGACGCCGATATCGACGCGCAAATTGACCGCATGTTTTACGGTGGCGGCAACATTGACGATGAAATGCGTCAAATGCTGCGCCAATCGATCATGTCTTCACAAGAATCAATCTTCCAACTTACCAATCAAGCAATTTCAAGCAAAGCGGTTGACCGCATTGTGCTGATTGGGAAAGGCGAAGCGCCAGACCTTGACGCTGAAGACGCCGCAGA
>JAHDBW010000043.1:0-19388 GCA_020630175.1 Anaerolineales bacterium | reverse complement strand
GCCGCAGACGCAGCACCAGCTGCTGAAACCGCCGGTGAACCAGAAGCCGAAGACAAACTAAGCAAGATTGAAGGCATCGGCCCAAAGATTGATGAAATCTTGAAAGCTGCTGGCATCAAAACCTTCCAAGCATTGGCAGACGCCGACGTGGACAGCCTGAAAGCCATCTTGGCAGACGCTGGTGGCCGCTACAAGTCTAAAGACCCAAGCACCTGGCCGCAACAAGCCGCCCTTGCCGCCGCTGGCGATAAAGCTGGCCTAAAAGCCCTGCAAGACGAGCTCAAAGGTGGCCGCGCGAAGTAGCCCCTTGCCCGTCCGTAACGACGAACAAAAAAGCGAGACTGAACAATCAGTCTCGCTTTTTTTTATTTAAGCCTAGCCCTATTTTAGAAATGGCGTAATCGTTATGCACACAACAGCTGCCACCGCTGGATTGAACGCCATCGTTAGCCTGTTTCTTTCACAGAGCGCAGAATTTATTCTGCTGCCAAGCGGCTACCAGCCTTCGATAAACTGTTGCCACTGCTCATTGTCTACAACGTAGTTGCTAAAACGATAGCTTGCAGAGGCGCGTGGTTGGGCCGGTGGTTTTCGCAAGTGCATGCGCGTGTCTTTGAGTAGCTTGCCGCCCTTTTTACGGTTGCACGTTGCGCAGGCGGTTACCACGTTATCCCATACATGCTCGCCACCAAGGTGCCGCGGATACACATGGTCAATCGTCATCGACCCATGATTCTTGCCACAATATTGGCAGGTGTAATGGTCACGCCGGAATATTTCGCTTTTAGAGAGTTTGATGCGTGGGCGCGGCCGTTTGATCATCTGGCTCAGCCGGACGATGGAAGGGCAAGGGTAAATAGTAGATGGCGTACGAATTTCATGGCCGCTGTTCAAAATGACTTCGGCCCGACCATCCAAAACTAAGTTTATTGCGCGGCGCGTATTGCAGACACTCAATGGTTCAAAATTCGCATTGAGTACCAATACCGGTAAATCTAGCAGGCTTTTTGAGGGTGCCATGCTCCACATTTTAGCACGAATGCGTCAACGCTAATTTAAAAGTAGATTAAGCCCGGCTGATGTAGGTAACGCTTGATGGGCTTATTCGCGGAATGGCCGCGTAATGCGGTTGTAGTCTGTTACGCCGGGATAGGCAAAGAGCTCCAGTGCGGGTAAATCACGTTTTAGCAGGCCTTCATAGGGCGCTGCGCCAGCCACTGGGTACCAACCACCAAGCGTAAATGGCACAGGGCCGCCCGCCGGAATCCACTCACCGTTGTATTTACGCCCCAAGTGCAGGTGCGTCCCTGTAGAAGAACCACCCTCGCAAGATGGAAAGCTAAGCGGTGTGTCTTTGAACAAGGTTGTGCCGCGCAGCGGGATGTTTGCCGTTTTGACATGCAAATAAATAATGACCCAGCCCGTCAGCTCATTGCCATCCCCGTCTAAATCAAATACAGCTGTGCCGATCTCGCGGCGGGCAATTACACCATCGCCAACCGCAGAGACCACCGCATTAGAGGGCACACAGCCGCCTGAGGTTGCTGGTGGCGCAAAGTCAATCGAGGCCAACGGCTGCGAGCCGCCCCACGCATAATGCGGCCCGCCGCTGTACACCCACGTCTGGCCCGGCTCAAATGGCAGCGCGAGTTCTGGCTGAGTTAGGTTCGCGGGAATGTGATTGGTGGCATAGTCAAACGGGTCACCAAACAGCACTTCATAGGTGCGGCCAAAGCCTTGCGGGCTAATCACACGCCGATAGGCTTCTCCTTCATACAATTGCGAGAAAAGATAATGCAGCGCCACCGTGCCCGCATTCTGCCACGGATCAATGCGGATAATTTCATCATCGCCAACGCTAATCTCTGTTAAAGAGCCATCGCGCCAGCCGTAATAGCCTTCATTAAGTGTTTCTGCCACCCAAATCAACTGCTTGTGGAGCCCTTCGCGGAATTCAATCTCAACCCCCATCGGGAACGTTTCGGCCGCCGCACCGGGATCACGTTCACGCAAGACCCCCGTCTGATATTCCATAATGGCTAGCAGCAAACGTGGATTGACCCCCCATTGCAGGCCCACGCGCTCAATGATTTCCCAGCTAGGCCGAATTGCGCCATCGCTAGACTGGCTAACAGTTTCTAAGTAGCCGCCATAACGAATGATGGCATTTTGAATATCAAAGTCTATTGCGCCGGGACTGTAAACCAGCTCACTGTTTGGAATAATCTGATAAGACGTGCCCAAAAACGGAATGTAGCGCGCCGGAATATTGAGCTCCAAACCAGGTGGCAATGTGCTCAGGCCGGGGATGAGTAAGGGATTGGCCGCAGAAATTTCTTCAGCCGTAGTTGCAAAGCGGCTGGCAAGCGCGTTTAACGTATCGCCTGTTTGCACGGTGTACGGCAATAATGTGCCATACTCCCAGCGCGTGCGGGTTGGCAAAGGCGTTGCGTTGATGTCAACTATGATTTCCGGCGCGGCTTCGGTTACCGTTCCGTCTGATGTTGCCGTGGGCACCGAAACCCGAATAGGGTCTGGCTGCGCCACAGTGCAGCCTAATAACAACACACAAGGCAACAATAAGAGAATTCGTTTAGGATTGAACATTGCGCTAATTTTATTCCATGTAGAATCATATCGAATTAGCAGATGCTGAATCGTATGTGCGCCACTGCGCAACGCGTATGGATTGCGCTTAGTATCAGGCGGATGCGCCGTTTTGTACAACAGCAACTGTATTCAACTTATTTCATTTATGTCTCAACTTGTTTCACCACCGCCATTGACCTATGGTTACTTTGAGTGCCGCTCTACAGCGTGCCAATTTCGGTTTCCGGCTGATATTGGTAACGTGCGCGCCAAGAATTGCCCGGTCTGCGGCACCCGTACAGAGCAAGCCAGCCACGAAACAGAACGCCCCCGGCCAACAACCCCAGTGGCACCATTGCCAGTTGTGGGCGTGTTAGATAACGTGCGCAGTTTGCTCAACGTTGGTACAATCTTCCGCTCGGCAGATGGTGTAGGGGTGGAGCACTTATATTTATGTGGCATCACCGCCACGCCAGAACATCGCAAGTTAAGCAAATCTGCCTTGGGTACAGAAGCCACCCAAGCTTGGAGCCATCATAAAAACGGCCTTGTGCTAGCCCAAAGTTTGAAGCAACAAGGCTATCAGCTTTGGGCGCTGGAAGATGGCGACCGCGCGGTCTCTGCTGGAGATATTCAGAACCTGCCACTGAAGCAGCGTATTGCGTTAGTGGTTGGGCATGAACGCGCTGGCGTGGACCCAGCTATACTTGCGCTTTGCGATCAACATATTTTCCTGCCGATGCACGGCATAAAACGCTCACTTAACGTTGCCACTGCGTTTACAACGGTGGCCTACTTAGTGCGCTTTGCGATGGAAACGTAGTATGACTAATCCTAATTTTCACGTCCGCGATATTCCGATTTATGGTGATTCGATTCTGGCACCCATGTCGGGGTATTCAGATCTACCCTACCGGTCTATTACGCGTGAGCTTGGCTCTGCCATGAGCTACACCGAATTTGTGCCAGCGCCGGGCCTTTTGAAAGAGATCGAATCGCTATATCGCAAGCTGTTGTACACCGAAGCCGAGCGCCCGATTGTTTTTCAAATCTATGGCTCGCGCGTAGATGAACTCGTCGCCGCCGCGCAACGTATTGAAGAGCTAGAGCCAGACATTATCGATTTGAATATGGGCTGTTGGGCACCAAAAGTGGCTGAAAACGGCTCCGGCGCGGGGTTATTGCGTGATCCGCAAAAAATCGGCCAGATCTTCCGCGAATTGAATAAAGCCGTGAGCGTGCCAATTACCGGCAAAATCCGCTTAGGCTGGGATAAAGAGTCGCTTAATTACTTAGAAGTCGCGCGTATCTTAGAAGACAACGGCGCAGCGCTAATTGCTGTGCACGGGCGCACAAAGCATCAGGCCTATCGCGGCACAGCAAACTGGGACGCGATTGCTGAAATCAAACAGGCCGTGAGCGTGCCAGTGATTGGCAACGGCGATGTAAAAACGCCAGCCGATATCACCCGTATGAAAGAGCACACCGGGGTAGACGGCGTAATGATTGCGCGGGCTGCCATTGGCAATCCGTGGATCTTTCAATATAAAGAACGTGATGAAATTAGCTATGAAGCCCGTGCAGACATGCTGCGCAAACATATGCAGCTTTCACTAGACTATTACGGTGCCAATACGGGATTCCGCCTGTTTAAGCGCCATGCCGTGAAGTACGTGTATGGCACGCATGGCGCCAGCCGCATGCGTGAAGCGTTATGCGATGTCGAAACACCAGCCGATGTGCACGATCTAATCGATCGCTATCAGGCGAAACAACTATCAAGGGTAACTGTATGAGCCGCCTCCGATTATTTGCCGCGGTTCAGCCCGGTTTTGAACCCGTATTAAAAGACGAACTGTGGCGTTTGGGCATCAACCAAAACGTCAAAGTGCAGCCCGGTGGGGTTGAATTTGATGGCATGCTGTCGCATTTGTATCGCGTCAATTTGTGGAGCCGCGTGGCAACACGGGTGCTCATCCGGAATGAGCAATTCTTTGCCAACACCTTCTCTGAATTGGTTACCCGCGCTAGCCAAATCCCTTGGGAACAGTACCTCATCCTCAACACCCCGGTTGACATTCGGGTTACGTGCCGCAAATCGCGCCTGTATCACTCAGATGCTGTCGCAGAACGGGTGGTGACCGCCATCGGCAACCGGATGGGCTTCCCGCCAACGCTCGCCAATAGCGAAGTTGCGGGGCCGGTCAAACCGCAGCAAATCATTGTGCGAATTGTGCGCGATAAGTGCCAAATCAGCATTGATAGCTCTGGTGATCACCTGCACAAGCGTGGGTATCGGGGCAATGCCGGCAAAGCGCCAATTCGCGAAACGTTAGCCGCCAGCCTGCTGCTAGAGCTGGGCTACGATGGCAGCCAAGCGTTTGTTGACCCCATGTGTGGGTCTGGCACGTTCCCGATTGAAGCCGCAATGATCGCCACTAACCGAGCGCCGGGTGCCAACCGTAAATTCCAATTTATGCACTGGCCCACGTATGACTTTGCACTGTGGCAAAAGCTGCTTGCCGATGCCGAAACTGCCGTGAAACCGGCGCAAAATCCCATTGGTGGCTTTGATCGTGACCAAGGGGCTGTGGCCGCTGCACAAGAAAATGCCGCTGCGGCACATGTAAATGTAGACTTTGCCCAGTCGGCGCTGTCTGCGGTGCTTGTCAAACAGGATAGTGGTATGTTGCTGTCTAACCTGCCGTATGGCAAACGCGTTGGCAATTCCAAAAGCAGAGATTTGCGCGATCTATACGCCACGTTTGGGTATGCCCTAGAAACCGAGTTCAGCAACTGGACGTATGGGTTTCTGGCGGGCAACCACGAGTTAGCAAATGCCACCCGGCAACCCCTTGAACGCCGCACCGTTGAAAACGGTGGCCTCAAAACGATCTTCTGTCAGAAAAAATGAAACGCTTACAGGCCTTTTTGCTACTGTACTGCCTGCTGATTCTGCCAACAGCCTGGTACTTCACACAATATGAAACGCAACATGGCCTGATTTTTGAAGACGCCGCCCAAGCGCCGCATAACATGGTCTTTATCACGCGCAATGATTACTTTGCCGCAGAGACCGTTAGCTGGCGCGGGCACTTATGGTCACCAACCGCACAAGACGTCCAAATTGGCGGCGCAGCAACTGGCGTAACCACGCTTACCATCAACGGCACTGTCTACACCCCACAACCGCAGGCGCTAGAGACGGTTGCCTTACAAGCAGGCTATAACGCCATTACGATTGGCTTCTCCGGCTTGCCAGAGGACGACACTTACTTTGCGCAAGGCCTCACGTGGCAAACTGCCGCTGGGCAACGGTTGATTCCAAGCGCCTATCTATTTCCCGCAGAAGTTCCAATCGAACAAGCCCAACGCGACCGAACGCGCTACCGCATTTGGCAGCTTAGCGTTTGGGTGGGCGTTTTGCTTCTGGTAAGCCTTGTGATTGGCGTTGTCGTGACCACGCTAGGTAAATTCTCAACGCAACATCAGCTTATCCTGCTGGCGATAGTGGGGGCGCAAATTGCAATTGGCGTTATTTACTACCGCGACTTTTTACCAAACGCACCTGAGAACTTAGTCTACCGAACGGGCAGTGACCATTTGCGTTACGTAACAGATGCCAGCAATTTATTGCGCGGACTCTGGCCGGTCACAGATTTTTACGTGCAGCCGGGCTTCTCACTGTCTGTTGGCGTCTTGAACTACATTGTCTCGCCTAATATTCAGTGGGTGCATTTTGCGCAGTTTGCAGCGGGCGTATTCTTTACCTTTGTCCTGGCCCGGATTGGCCTACGCCTAATGCCAGAGCGCCCGCTTTATGCCGTGCTCGCCACGCTGCTGTGGACGCTCATTCCGATGCTGCCGTTTTATTACGTGTTTGCCCTGACCCATGCGGTAGAAGCATTTGCCAGCATCACGATTATTTATCTGTGGCTGCGGGCCTTACAAACGGAAAAATTCTCCTTAGATGACGTGCTGTGTGGGGTGGCATTTGGGGTTGCGATTGTTGTCCGCCCAACGTTTTTGCTCTTGCTGCCGCTAGTTGCACTCTCTTTAATGTGGGTTAAGCAATTGGATTGGGGCACGCTCAAGCCGCAACTGTTGCGCGGCATTGTAATTGTGGGCATTGCGGTGTTAACAGTTGCCCCAGTAACGCTGTACAACTACAACGTCTCTGGTAACTTTACGTTAGTGTCGGCTAATGGGCCGGTTAACATTTACCAAGGCAATAATACTGGCGCGCCCGGTGTTGATGTTTACACCACCAATTTTTATTACGCACAAACGCTGGTCAATCGCGGCGTGGATGATTACACCAGCCTCGCATTACAAGAGATTGCAAAAGATCCGGTGCGCTGGGTGCAGTTACTAATCCGTAAAGCGGCCTTCACGTTTGGCAACCCAGAAACGTCTAGCAATACAAACTTCTATAAGCACGCCTACAACATCTCGTGGATTATCCGCGTGTTGCCAGTGCGGTTTGGCGTACTGAGTATTTTAGGGCTGATAGGCTTAGTAAGCGTTTTAGGACATCAAGCAAACTGGCGTAAGTGGCTGCCAGTCATTGGCACTGGATTGGTAGTGGTGGCGTCTAGCATGGCCTTCTTTGCCTCTACGCGCTTTCGCGTTTCGCTATATCCCGCTGTGTTGCTGTTAGCAACTGCGGGGGCCGTTCAACTACTGGACTGGCGGCAGCTCACCGCACAAATGCGGCGCTGGCTGCTGATTGCGGCCGTGATTAGCGGGACGTTTGTGGCGGCTGCTCCAGCCCTGCAAGCGGGGATCGTTCGCCCAAATGTCAATAAAACACCGCCTGCCACGGCAACCGTCATCGACCAGCCGGTGAGCGAATTCCTCACCTTGCATGCTTACGAGGTGACCGAAGCGTTGCCAGATGATGCGCAACTGATTGATTTGTATTGGCAAGTGACTGGCGCTGTGCCTGCACCAGAAACGCTAAATGTCTCGATGAAATATGTGGCGCAAAATGGCGCTGTTGTTCTGCAACAAGACCGGACGCCAGCAACGGGCAATCATCCAGACTATCCACCGGTGAATTGGCAAGTAGGGCAGCTAGTAAAAGATACGCACTTTGTGCGCTTACCTTCAGAATTGTTTCAAACCGATGTGATCAAATTAGAGGCCGTGGTGTATGACAAAGACTCGCTCACGACTTATGGCGTGCACCCGGTTGCGTACTTTGTAGACAGCGCTGTTGAAGCCCAACGCGCCGCGCTCACCACAGACCCGCTAAATGTAGCTATTGGGCCACTCACGTTAGAAACCGCCCAGCTAACCCAAACAAAAGACGCATTAGCAATGGACCTGTACCTGCGTGCCAACGCGCCCCAAGCTGGTGACGGCACACTATTTATTCATATCTTTGATAGCGCAGACAATTTTCTGTTTGGGAACGATAGCTTGCTCTTCGAAGGATTTTATCCTTACGAGGCTTGGCAGCCTGGTACGCTGCACAAACTACAGCGCACAATAGATCTTTCAGCCCTAGCCGCCGGAGACTATACCGTGCGCGTGGGGATCTATGATCCGTTGAGCATCGCCCGTTGGCCAATTGATCCCGCTTTAACGCCAGCCGCCCACCAAAACGTATTTGAAATCAAAACCATCTCAATTGGCACAGATTAATTTCAGTGCACGAATATGCGTTTCCTCTCAACTTCACGCTTGTTAGTTTTTCACCCTACGCAACCAATATGATCAACCGCGTCCACCAAATATCGGCAAATTTGTGTCTAGTGGTGCGTGCTATAATTTCGCGGTTTTTCAAATTGAACACCAAATCCTTACCAAAACTTTAGTTGTAGTGAAGATGTCCAATTATTCTTGGCGCATTGGGTTATTAGCCATAACCGTTGTCGGTGCACTACTCCGCTTTTACAAGCTTGGTGAGTTGCCATATGGCGTTTATCAAGACGAAGCTTGGCATGGTTTGGATGCGCTGGCGTTACTCGACTCGGGCAACATCAAGCTCTATTTTGAAGCAAATAATGGTCGGGAGCCGCTCTACATTTACTTAGTGACGGCTGCAGTCTATGTATTTGGGCCAACGGCGTACGCATTACGTATTCCGGCAGCAATCTTAGGCACATTAACAATTCCAGCATCTTACTTAATGGGCTTTGCCCTTAGCAAGCGGCAGTCTGTTGGGCTGTATATGGCTGCGTTCTGCGCACTTTCGCTTTGGCCGCTCACACTCAGCCGGATTGCATTCCGGGCAGTGAGCTTGCCATTGTTTATGGCGCTCGCGATCGGCCTTATTGCACTCGCCATGCAGGCTAGCTCTATTGCTAAAAAACGCACCTTCGCCAGTTTAGGCGGCGCATGTGTTGGGCTCTTGCTTTACACCTACGCTGCTGCGCAGTTGGCGGTGCTAGGCGCACTGTTGTGGGTCGGGCTCACGCTGATCTCAAACGCTAAGCTAGATCGGCAAGTGCTGCTAGCTGCGGCATTGGCCGCGGCGCTTGTGGCGTTGCCAATCGCGTTATTTGCTTACACTGCACCAGATGTCTATTTTGCCCGTAGTAACCAAGTGGCAATTTGGGAGCTAGAGGCCAACAATGGCACACCGTTGGTGGTTGATATCTTGCGCCACGCCTGGCAAGGCTTGCTGATGTTTGTGTGGCAGGGTGATCGCATCGCGCGGCACAACATGCCGTATCGGCCAGTGTTTGACGCCGTTGGCGGTGTGATGTTCTTGACTGGCACGGCCATCATCACGAAAAATGCCATCCAGCGCCTGCGTCAGTGGCAGGTAAGCAGCGCACTATTTGTGCTGTTTGCGCTAGGGTGCATGCTCGTCTCGACCGTATTGGCCGAAGATACGCCGCATTTCTTACGCGGCATTGGTGTATTGGTGCCAGCGCTCTATTTAGCGGGAGTTGGGCTAGACCATTTGCTAAGCCGATTTCAGCAGTGGCAGGTACGCTTTGGCGTAGCCGTTTTAGTGCTTAGCATTGTTGGCAGCCTAACAACAGTTGATTATTTTGTACGGTACGTAGACGTTGACAATACGCGTGTGTTTTTTCAGCATGCAGTCACTAAAATGGCAGACCGTGTCGATGGCACTGTGCCGACTTATGTCCAACAGCGGTTGTGGGATGATTTCAGCACAATGCGCTATTTATCGCATAATAAGCCGATTGTTGTGTTTGACACAGCGTTGCCTGAAGTGGAGACTGCGCAAGAATTTCAGGTGTTGTTGTACCCCCATAATGGCGTGCCGCAACACGTGTTAGCACAGTTGCCAAGCGGTATTGATCTTGAGAAGCGCACAAGCGCCGCTTATCGTGGGGATTTAGACGAACAATCGTATGATCTGTTCAATGACTATCAAATTTCGGCAAGTGTCAAAAATACTGAAACACTTGCGACGTTTGGATCACAGTTGCAACTGCACGCACTTTCTATAGAAGAAGAGGCCACGCAATTGCAAGTGCGGCTACAGTTTTCTCTGATCGAGGCCACGGCCGACCCGCTGAAGGTTTTTATTCATCTCAAAGATGATGCTGGAAACGTAATTGCGCAAGCAGATCAATTGATCTTAAATGGTGACATAAATTTACTGAACTGGAATACACAAAGCTCATTGGCACAAATATTTACCGTTTCCAATATTGTTGGAATGACCGAAGAAATTAGTATTGGCTTATACGATGCCAATTCTGGCAAAAGACTTGCTATAACCAATACGGACTATACCGTTGTGAATGATGCAATTCTGCTAAAAACACAATAGATATAGATCCAGGAGAAAAAATGAAATCTTTAAATAGTATTAAAAAATTAGTTGCAATGTTTGCACTTGGGATACTTCTTATTCCAGCGAACAATGTTATTGGGCAAACAAACTTTGTGCCTAACCACAGCTTTGAATCTGGATCAGTGCCATGGAACATTTGGATCGCGTCTGCAAGCGATGCAAAAATTACCGGCCAAACAGAAAACTGGGCAACGCCAACCTATACCTTTGGTGTTGCTAACAGCCAAGCAAGAGATGGCAGCAACGTTGCTGAAATTTTCGCGGTGCACAAACCCACATGGGTCACCGTCTACGTAGACGTCCCTGGCCTAACCCGTGGTGCGGACTACAAAGTGACCGTTCCAATTTTCCCAAATCTGCATAACGGTGTTGATATGAGCGGCAATACCCAATGGGCACAAGGTGGTCTGGGCTGGCATCGCATCAAAGTCGAAGAACCTGGTTCTAGTCCGGTTGAAGATACAGGTTGGTTCAACTTACAACCAGGCACGTGGACAGAAAAATCGTTCAATTTCAATGCGGATCAAAGTACAATGCGCGTTGCAATTGAATTGCGGGGTGGCTTTGGCTTAGACAACTTGGGTTGGTATCTGGATAACATTCAAGTCATTCAACTGACTCCTGCTGCAACCAATACGCCAGTTCCTAGCGCTGCAACCAACACACCGGTGCCAGCGCCAACATCATCTGTGCCAACAGCAATGTCACCAGCGTCATTGACTCAACAAGCGCAGTTCATTCAGGCCACTATTCAAGCTGGGCAAGCTGCTTACAATGCCACGCAGACTGCGCAAGCCCCTGCGCCAACAGCAGCCCCACAAGTTGTTGCAGCCCCAACAGAAAATGCTTACCAACAATTATTGAATCGAACGGCACCAACCGACTTCCCAATCCCAGCACCAGATAGTGATGGCAAAGTACGCTACATCGTACAACCAGGCGACTCGCTAGTGCACATCACCACCGTTGCTTGTGGTGAAACGCTAGACTGTCTAGAACGCCTGAAAGCGATGAATAACCTCACTACCAATGTGATTTGGGTTGGGCAAGAATTGGTGATTGGCCCATTTGAAGGGCAACAAACACAAGCTGCTGCGCCAGAACCAACTGCAACGCCAGAACCTGAAGCAGAAGCTGCTGCAGAAGAAGAAGCTGCTGCTGAGCCAGAAGCTGAAGCGGATGCCGAAGTTGATGTTGCCGCAACAGAACAAGCTGCTGCACAAGCCGCTGAAGAACAAGCTGCCGCTGATGCTGCTGCCACTGAAGCCGCTGCGTTAGCCGCTGCCGATGAAGTTGCTGTTGACCCTAATGCACCTGCTGCTGATGGCGAAGCTGCTCCAGAAGGCACAGGCTCCATTTGTGTTGTCATGTACGATGACAGCAATGCCAACGGCACATTTGACGTAGAAGAATTAGCAGTCCTAAATGGCCTGTTCTCACTTGTAAACGTTACAACTAACAATGTTGTTAGCGAATACACAACAGATGGATCTGCCGAACCATTCTGTTTTGAAGGTCTAGTTAGTGAAAGCTATCGTGTGGTGTCTGTAGCGCCAAGTGGCTATTCAGCAACAACTCGCCAAGAGTGGGATCTAACCCTCGCTGCTGGCAGCTCTGCTGACTTGCAATTCGGTGCACAGCTTGTAGATAGCGCTGCCGCAGCCGATGCTGCTGGTGAAGACGCTGGCGGTGAGCGCAACATCGTGACCGCACTACTTGGTGCATTTGGTGTGATCTTCTTATTGCTCGCGGCTGGTGTTGCTGGGTTCCTAATCCTAGCCAACCGCCGTAACGCAGCAGAAGTTGAAGAAGAATAATTCAACAGCACTCGCATAAATTAGTACAAAAAAGGAGTAGCTAAGCTACTTCTTTTTTGTTTAAGGTATCTCGTAAACGTCTTATAGCGTAAATACGAATTAGCTACACGTAACCCCAACGGACTCTATACTGTAGCAAACGCTTATATTTCGCTTGTTTTCGATCAAACAACAGGCGTAATACAATTAGGTTCCGTGCCGCTATTCTTTGGCAGCATGACACACATCAGGTTTTATTAGATGGATTTTTTATCATCATTACGGGGTCTCCGTAATCGGACTGTTTTAGTCATTGGTGCGCTTGTTTTTGCTGCATTGCCAGTTGGCAGCGCGGCTGGTCAACAAAATTTACTGCCAAATCCAAATTTTGAAGACGGGCACTATCTTTACAATAATCAGTCGTCTTTGGCCGTGCCCAACAATTGGACGCTGTGGTTTGCGCCGCCAGAAATGGATAAACTCGGCGGGCAAGATGACCCTTGGGGCCAACCTGAAACCGTGGTGTGGTATGGCGGTAACGACGCCGTGCCAGACAGCGATAAAAATGAATTCTTCCGTAACGGCGACTATACTCTGAAAATTTTTGGCGCTTGGCGTCCGGTTTGGAGCACGTTCTACACAGATGTATCAGGGCTAACGCCGGGCGTGAATTACACCTTGACTGTGCCTATTTATCCCGACCTGATTTCGGGTTATCAATCTAACGGTCAAAAGATTTTTGCCGATGAGGATGCCGGTCAACACCGTTTACGGGTTGAAATCCCAAATACAGGCGTTGTTGTGCACGACTCAGACTGGTTCAATTTGAAGCCCGGTGAGTGGCACGAACGTTCAATGACGTTTACTGCCTCACAATCTACTATGCGGATCGCCTTTGAAATGCGCGGGAAATGGGGCCTAAGCAACAATGGTTGGTTTGTAGATGAAGTTAGCCTGCTACAAACCAATAGCGCGGCCAGCGTGCAACCTACCGCTGTTCCGCCAACGGCTGCGCCAGCTGCGGCCACGGCCCAACCAACTGCCGTCCCGCCGACTCCTGTGCCAGCGCAACCAACGGTTGCGTCTGGGCCTACGGCCATGTCTCCAGCGGCGCTTACTGCGCAAGCTGTTGCGTTAGCGGCACCGCCAACTGCCCAACCAACGGCTGTCCCGCCGACCGCCGCACCAGTGCAACAGGTGGTGGTTGTGCCCACGAGTTCAATCAATAGCGCATTCAATCGCATTGCGCCAACAAACTTCCCAATTCCGGCACCGGACGCCGATGGAAAAATTCGTTACACCGTTCAGCCGGACGATTCGCTTGTGCGGATTGCGACTTTGGCCTGTGGTGAAACGCTAGACTGTCTTGAAAAACTCAAGGCACTCAACAACCTGTCTACCGATGTAATCTGGGTTGGCCAAGAGCTAATCATTGGTCCATTTGACGGTAAAACGGCTGACGAAAACGCGGTCGAGGCAGAAACTGCAGACCTTTCAGCCGCAGATGTCCAAGCCACCGAACAAGCCGAAGCAGACCGCGTCGCATTTGAGGCCACGGCCTTGGCTGAAGCAAATCAGGTCGCGCTAGACCCTGACACCGGCGAGGCTGCCGCAAACCCGGATGCGCCAACGCCAGCGCCCGTTGTAGACGCAGCGCCCGCTGCAACCGGCATTATTTGTGTTGTAATGTACGAAGATGACAACGCAAACGGCCTGTTTGAACCGGAAGAATTAGCCGTTACAAATGGCGTGCTCTCCCTTGTGCAAGTCGCCACAAATGCCGTCTTAGCCGAGCACACCACCACGGGCAGCACGGAACCTTATTGCTTTATCGATGTCCCAAGCGATACCTATAACGTTATCAGCGCCGTGCCAACGGGTTATACCCCAACGACGAATACAGAATGGGAACTGGCACTAGCCGCAAATAGCACTGCTGATTTACAATTCGGGGCGAAAGTTGCAACCACTGGTGATGCAACTGATAACACCGACATTTTGACCGAAGGCAGCGACCGTAATTCAATGACCGCCCTACTGGGTGGCCTAGGCGTTGTATTCCTAATGTTGGCTGCTGGGGTTGTGGGCTATACCTTGCTTGCTAACCGTAGCAAAAATCAAGACATCTAAGTATTTCAAGTAACGCTAAGCCTGTCAGCCGCTGGTTGGCAGCAACTCTCCTAGTATTAATAGCAGGGGCAGCAGCGCTGCCCCTGTTTTTTGATTCTGGCTTTCTCAACACCCGCAGCGGTGGCGATAGCCCCTTCCTGTTATTCCGGTTACACCAGCTGCATTCTGTTTTAGCAGACGGCCACTTTCCCGCCCGCTGGATGCCAGACGCCGCTTATGGGCTTGGGTATCCGTTTTTCAACTATTACGCTGCGCTGCCGTTTTATTTTGCCAGCGCACTGTCTATTGGCGATAGCCAGCCTTTCATTGCCGCCCTGAAGTTGACACAACTGACCGGGTTTGTACTGGCCGCGATTGGCGTCTATCTATGGTTACGCCCTTACTTACAGTCCCCTTGGGCGCGCCTTGCGGCAGCAGCAGCGTACACCTTTGCGCCGTTCCACATGGTCAACGTGTATGTGCGCGGCGATTCGCTTGGTGAGTTTTGGGCAATGGCGTTTTTCCCACTGTGTTTCTACACCGCCGACCGCCTCGCCCAAAAGCGGACGGCCACAGCGCTAGCGCTCTTGAGCTTGGCCTACGCTGCGCTCATTTTTAGCCACAATATTTCCGCGCTCATCTTCTCGCCTTTGCTCGGCTTGTACATGCTCTTGGCCGTCTTACATAATAGCGAGGACTGGTCAGAGCGCCTCCGCCTAACGACCTTGTTCAGCATTGCAATTTTCTTAGGCATGGCGTTGGTCGCCTTTTTCTGGCTGCCGGCAATTCTTGAAAAGGATTTTGGGCAATTAGGGACTGTTACCGAGGGGTATTTCCATTTCAGCCGCCACTTCCGCACGCTAGACTTAGTGCAACCACAGCTTTGGTTTGACTACAGCGTCACTGTTGATGAAAGCCATACGCCGTTTGCAATGGGGCTACTTCAGGCGCTTTTAGGCGTTGCAGGCACCGTGGCGCTAGGGATTTACTTCAAACGCACCCGCCACTGGCACGCCGCAATGGTGTTGATCGGCGTCCTTGTCAGCACGCTGATGATCACACCGCTGTCTACGCTAGTCTGGGAATACGTGCCGTTACTAGACTTTACCCAATTCCCATGGCGCTTTTTGTCTGTGCAGGCGTTATTCGTTGCGGCTGCAATTGGCTATTTTGCGCAAGCCTTACCAAAGCCAGCCGTTAGCGGCATTGGGATCTCGCTCGTCTTAGCTGCGGCAGCGCTGGTTGGCCTGCAATTAGACTTTATCCCCTTGACTAGCGCCGATGTCACCGCCGAGCGCTTACAAGAATACGAATACTTCACGGGCAATATTGGCACCACCATTCGCTTTGAATATCTGCCAAATACGGTCACCAATCGCCCTTACGTCTCTAGCGAGTATGTAACCGGCACGCCTGAAGCCTTGCTTATCAACGGGGCGGCTGTCACTGCGCAAGTCCAAAAGCTTGCCAGTGAACAACATTGGCAAATCGACGCGACTGAACCTAGCCAAATTGCGATCCCACTGCATTACTGGCCCGGTTGGCAAGCAACCCTCAATAACGCACCCGTCAACATTCAGCCCTTGCCAGATTTAGGCTGGACGACAGTTGAAGTCCCCGCCGGAACACATGCACTGCATCTGTTCTTAGCGGACACGCCCATCCGCAAAACGGCCAATCAAGTGTCAATTGCAGCAGTAGCGATTGCCTTTAGCCTGTGCTTTTGGACAGAACGCAAAAAAGGCAACCTGCTCGGTTTACTAGGCGCGGGGATCGTTGTCTTTTTGACAATTAGCTTGCTAGCAGGCATTGCCGATGGCATGCCACAGTCGCAACTTAGCGGCCCCAGCACAATGGATTTTGGCTTACGGGGCTACCGCCATCAAGAAAATGTCACGTTTGACGATGGCTCTCAACTGGCAAGCATCGATACCAACAAGCGCCTGACGCGCCCCGGCTACTTGTTTGATGTGCCCAACCCGATTGAAGGCGTTGCACAACGGCCCGGCATATTTTTGCCACGCGTCGAGCGCGATGCGACGCCGCTAACGCCAGCTGGCGTCACGCGCGGCGCACTTTATTTAGCACCAGTTCGCATGCAACCAGCGGCGGAAGCCTATACTGGCTCCGCACCGCTCGGCGTTGACCTCATCAGTCTCGAAACAACACAATTGGACACTGACCTACTCGGCGTTCAGTTAGGCTGGGGCGTTGATCGTGCACTTGCGCAGCGTTTGCAACTCGGCCTGAAACTCACCAATCAAGCTGGGGAAACGCTCTCTGCAATTGATGTACAAGCCGGAACCGGCGCATGGTCTAGCGAGCTGTGGCAAGCAGGCGTGCTTACCGCTGACAATTACGCACTAGACCTGCCAACCGACCTGCCCGCTGGAAATTACGCGCTAACCGTTACGCTCTATCACGCGGTCACGTTACAGCCGTATGTCAACACAATTTATACCGTCAGTCTTGGCGATGTTGCTGCTGCATCGCAAACGGACACGCCATTCCCAACAGACATTACCTTTGGTGCGCTAAGCCTGCTAGCGCTTGAGCATCAACTTGAAAATGATCACGTGACAGTCGTAACAAACTGGGGCGTACAAGCACCGTTGCACACAAGTTATAAATATTTTATCCACGTGTTAGATCCGGCCACGGGCGAGATTATTGCCCAAGCCGATGTCTATCCCGGCAACGGCACAAATGCGACAAATATTTGGCAAACCGGCCAAACGCAAACAGATCAAGTTTCAATTCCTTTACCACCTGGCACCACCCAATATCAAGTTGCAATTGGGTGGTATCATCCTGTGCTGGGGTCACGCCTGCCTGTATTCTCAGACGGCAATCCCGTTCCAGACAATCGATATATCGCACCTAATTAGGTCTCTAGACGCCAACTTTGGCATAACGTTATGGCTAAGAAAAAAATCCAGCGCCCGAAACACCTCAAGCGCAAACAAGAAGAGAAAAATCTGCTTTCAGATTTGGTTTACTACCAACAACGGGGTGAACTTGCGACCGATCAACAACGTGAATTCGCACTACACACCGCCCTAGGTGATAGCGCAACTTGGATTGCCGAGCCAGAATTTGAGACCGTACGCTTCGCACCAATTGATGCTGGCACCGCGATGGTCTCTGGATTTACTGAAGTGCAAGTGCCGCATATGCAAGCCCTTGCAGAGCTGCCAGAGGAAGAACGCGAAGATAAAACCTTCCGCTTACGCATGGTCGCGATTGAAGAGTTGCTAACGCCGAGCATTATCAAAACGTCTAAGGCTGCGCTGGGCAAGTTCCGCAAACGCATGCGCAAAGAAAAAGAGTTCAAGCAACTCGCGCAAGCAGCGTTAATTGAAGACATGCTGGCGCTTGGCATTGAACAAAAAGACCTCGGCCCACTGCTCGCTTTTGGGATTTGGCAAATTGCGTTAGACCTCGCTTTTGAAGATTTTCTAAATCTGATGGGCGCACGCCAAAAGCTCTATGAAAGCACCAAAGAGCAATACGGCCTTGTTGCCGCGATTGAACTTGGCTATGGCGAAGTAAGCGAATCTGATGAATGGTTAGCTGCTGTCGAAGAAACGCCCGCCCTCGCCGATTTCATTTACGCATCGGGGCAACGTGAATACTTAGAGGCCTTACGCTACATCGCCTTAGGCGCGATTGATCTCAATCCGTTTAGCGCAGAAGAAGCCGGGCACATGCATAAAGTAATTGAAAACGTTGCCGAGCCTTTTGAAGAAATGCCGCGTTTAGCGCGCGCCCTGCTCAATATGATTGATAGCGACATGCGCCGCGCCTCATTTATGCAAAGCGTTCGTGAGCAACTCGACGCGCTCAACATTGAAGATCCAAACCTAGCAACGCATGTGGATAGCCTACGCGCCATTGCCAAGGTAGACCCGAGCGATGCTGAAACGCCGCTGGCCCAAAACGACATTGCTTACATTGTGACATCACGCCAATTGAGTAACCTAGTGTGGGAACAGCGCCGCGCTGAAGCCATCGCTGCCCAATCCGAGGCCACAGATGGCGAAGAAGAAAGTTAAGCTCTCTAAGCAGGCTAAATTGCAGCTCGCCCGCAAAAAGATGGAAGAGCGCCAAGCCCAACTCAACAAAGACATGGCACCATTGATTATGAATGGCGTCTTGGATAGTGAAGTTGCCACGCAAGAAAGCTTTCACACGGCAACCCATCAAAGCTTAGACTGGGCTGATGCCAGCGAATTCAGCGGCCTGAGCTTTCCGCCGATTGCCAGCGTGCAAGCCATGATGCAGGCCTATCACGCCGCACCGGCTGACCTCAGCACCCTTGATGAAGCAGAGAAAAATGCAGCGGTGCTGGATATCAACGTCACCGCGATTGACGTCTTGTTAGACCAACGCTTCAAGCAAACATTTTTGAAGCAATTTGCGGCCTTTCGGACGCGCTTACGCAAAGAAGAAAACTGGGATGCGTTAGCGTATGCATCATTGATTGAGCACCTGCTCCGTAATCAACCGCCAGACGCTGACGACCGTTTATGGGGCCATGTCTTTTTGGTACAGCGCTTCTTTGAGCGGGCCATTCACACCTATCAACAGCATGAAGCCGCCATTGCGACGCTGTGCGAAACGTTGGGCGTGGCAACACCGTTAGCACTGCTGGCCCCGGCTACGCAGCTTTCTGATGCGTGGTTAGCAACCGAAAAAGAATTCCCGCAGCTCACAGATTACGTGGACTATCAGGCCGCCCAAGCCCAGATTGAAGCGCGCGCCAATTTAGTCGGGGGCGAACTGTTCTTGAGCTTGTTTACAGAACAAGAGCTTGCACCGGCAGTTGCCCAAACCAGCGCAGACGACCGTTCGCATGATAATTTGCTCAGCATTATCTATGACCAAATTGGCTACATGGATCGGGAAGTTGGTCGGCGACCAGAGTTCTACGCGGTGCTTACGCGGCAGTTAGAACAACGCGTGCTTGAGCAAGGCCCTATGTCCAGTTCAGCCGCCGCGCTCTTGCTAATGCTAGAAACAGACAAACCTTTGCATGAAAACACGCTAATTTACTCGGCATATGTCGGGGAGCTTGCGCAGAAACAAGCCGAAGCCGCCGTTTACGGCGC
>JAHDBW010000042.1:3577-23126 GCA_020630175.1 Anaerolineales bacterium | reverse complement strand
TAGAGACGTGCCCGCTGGGCCGTCTCAGCGATTCGATCAACCCATAAATCTCAACACCTCAACGTTGTCTAACGCCTGCTGTATACGGCATAAATTCCGGCAATGCCATGTGCATTGCCGTATTTCGCAGTTGGATGACAACGGCAGTTGTCTAGGCTGGGCATAAGGATTGGGCCACTGAGACGCCACAGCGTGGACGTCTGTACGAGAAGTGGTTTTTGCTTATTCATCGGTGCAGACCAGCAAATTTGGTCTGCAGTTGTACAGTACCGGTTGGCGTTCCAATTGATCTGCGGTGGGTAGAAAGCGTGGTTCAACTTTTGAGAGTGTTCCGCTTGAACTCACGACAAGGTCTGGGGCAGCCAATACAGGTTGGGTTGGGAAGGAGTCTGGTTGGGTTGGATGTTGAGGTGTTGGCTGGCTGGTAGTGCCGTTTTCTGCGGTGGGTTGGGCTGGGAGTTGCACGCCGAGCACAGCAGGCGCGGGCGTGTTTACGCCGCTGATTGCCTTCTCTGGGTGAAAATCTGCGTCTGTGCGGGTGGTGAGGCGGTAGCCGGGAATGGCGTTGCCGCCTGCTGGCACATGGGCGACGATGCCGGTGGCGCGGTAGGTGGTCCAGAGTCTGACGTCGTCAGGACGACCAGCGGTTTGGTTGCCAAAGAAAATACGCACCGGGCCGCTGCCATCATCAATGATAACAGTGTTGCGGGTGCGCCTGATGACGGTGCCAACAACGGTTACTAAGTCACTTTCAATGCCTGCACCAGAGGCGGGCTCAAAGTTCCCCGTATCAACCAGCTTCGCTTGCGGCACTGGATTACGCCCACCCCAACGGATATGGTCAATGCCGGGCACGTAGGCTTCTATTTCACCGTTGAACACTTTCTTTTCGGCATAGAACACCATGTGTTGCCCTAGCTGGACGTCATCTGGCCAGTCGCCATAGCCAAGGTAGACGCGAATGCCGCGCAAATTGGCATCCCGAATGAACAGGCTGCGAGCACCAAAATCACCCGGTAAGGCAATCACTTCGCCTTGTAAAACCGCACCAACGCCTTCATCAATGGTCTGGAAAACCTCAACCGGTACGGCGTAATCAATGGCGTAGTTATCATCAACGTACACAATATCTTGCTTACGGCTGACGGTCAGGCGTTGCCCCGGCGTGCGGGCGCTGCCTTCTGGCACAAACTCGGTCTGACCGCTGACGGTGTAGCGTTGCCCAACCGTGGCGACTGGTTTGAAGGCGGCATCGGCAAAGAACACGCGGATGTTGGCTTGCGCATTGCCTAGCACCAACGTATTGGCCGACACACGCCACACCTGCGCAGTAAAGCGCACGCGGGCACCCGGCGGCAGGCCATTGAATTCCCCCACAGAATAGAGGTCAGTTGTCACAACATCCGTATGCAGTTGCGCATCGGCTGCGGTGCGCGTGGTGAGGCGCTGCGTACCGTCTTCATTGCGGCTAACCACCCCAGTAAATTGCCACGTCTGATCTTTTTGCATGTCCGGCGGGCGCTCACCCAAGCCGCTGAAAAAGACGCGTACTTGCCCCGTGTTATCGGCAATTACTGCGGTGTGCGCGGTGAAATATACTACTGTGCCTTGCAGCGTGACGAGTTGCCCATCTAAGCCACCCAGCGCTTGCACAGTTTGCATTGGCGGCACCAGTTCAGCGCCAGCATGCCCCAATTGGACTTGATCAATATCCCCAACATACAGTTCAAGGTTAGCGTCATAAGCCTTGAGCTTGCCCCACACGCTTACAGTCTGGCCGGATGTCAGAGCAGGCCAATCGCCGCGCAAATATACTTTGATGCCACCCGTATCATCTTGTAAATAAATGGTGCGGGCACCAAACGTGTTGGGCACAACGGTCACTTGGCCGGTGATGCGCCCCCAGCTTTCAACAGGCAAATTGCGTAACGCGCCAATGGTGTAGTCCGGCGGGACAAAATCGCTGTTGGCAAAATCGTCTTTTTCAGTCGGACGATTGGTCATGCTGGGCGTGGGTTGCCAGTCGTAATGCCATTTTCCCGCACCGTCACGGCTGATCGATTCGTTTCCCCAAACCGAATCATCGTAATAGCAAACGTGGTCTACTTCTCGGCCAAAAGCGGGCGTATACAGCGTTAGACAATCGCCGTTATTGTTGAGCGAAAAGCCCGTCTGCGCCAGCGGGATCGTGAGCAGTTGCTGCGGTGTGATTTCATAAGGCGGCGGGAACTGATACACGTTGGCATTGGCATCCATCACTAGCCAATTGCTGAGGTCGATAGTGTCTCGCGTGGGATTGTAGAGCTCGAAAAACTCGTAGGGCGTGTGGTCTAACAGCAGGCCATATTGCGCCCAATTACTGCCCGGAATCGGCACCAATTCATTGATCAGCACGTCATGCCGAGGAACGCCGACAGCAAACAGCGCCGAGTTGGCAGCACCCGGCGTGCCGTTGATGCGATTGCCGCTACGATCACTGCCGTTGCGCGTGACTGCGTTGTTGGTGACCCAGTTACTGCTGCTATCGGGCGCGGTTGGGTCACGGCGCTCCATGCTTGCAAATTCGGGATAGCCATAGGAATTACCGCCAGCCCAAGGGCCGCCGCTCAGGTTCGCCGTGTCGATAATGGTGCCAGTCGCATCTAGCAAAGCTAAGGCTTCGCCTTCGTAATACAACGCGCCCTTTTCATAGACAACATCAGCCGCCACGCTGGTGGCGAGTTCGTCTATTTCAAACAATAAATAGCCGTTGGCCGCGATAGTCATTGCCGGCAGCGCAATGGTAGGCGAGCCGTCCGTGAGCGACGTCAGCGTATAGCCACTAACATCAATTGGCGTGCTGGTGGGGTTGTGCAGTTCCAGCCATTCATCAGCGGCGGCGGCGCTGGTGCCCGCCCAAGCCACCTCGTTGATGACCACACTATTGCCAAAAAAGGCCTGTTCGGTCACGGTGCAAAATGAATTGATGGCGCGTGGCGTGCCGTTCAGCGGCGCACCGTTGGCAGCAGCACCATTGCGCTGGATGAGGGTGTTGCTACCCCAATTTTCTTCAAGGTCTAACGGGACGGCTTCACCGGGACAAATGTGGCGTTCCAAGGTGCGGTACAGCGGTTCTGCGGTGCCGCCACCCCAAAAGCCGCCGTCTAAGTTGACCGTGTCTAGCAGTTCTCCATATTCCGTGCGCAGCGTGAGCGTGTCGCCCAAATTAGATAGGCTGCCGTAGTCATAGCGCAAATCAGCGAGATCATTAAGCACGGTGTCATCAGTTGTTTTTTCTAAGACGGCAAATCCACTAGGTGGCAAAATAATGGCCGGCAAGCGGATGCGGAGATTGCCGCTGGCCGATTCAATCAGCATATTACTGGTGGAAAGCGTCTGCTCAGTAGGGTTGTAGAGTTCGATCCATTCATGCGTTGGATCCGCTGCCGTGCCCGCCCACGCGATCTCACTAAAAATAATGCTGCTGGGGACAAGCGCGTCGCTATCGGCAATGCTGACGGTAATAAACGCGTCGTTATGACCGTTGAAGTTAGGGTCGGTGCTTTCGGTTGTAATGGCTAAGGTGGTGGCGTGAAAGGCTTCAACCTTGGTGTCATTCACAGCGCGGATCGGCAGGGCTTGTAAAGACAGCGCGTTGGCGGGCGTAAATATTAGCGTGACCGCGATGCCTGCGCCATTGCCCAGATCTATCTCAGCGTTGTTTGGTGTAATCAGCACTTTGACCGGTGCCGTTGGTGCGCCGCCGCCTAGCCCAATTTGCACATGGTCAGGATCGCCACCTTCTAAGACGCTGGTCTGCCCGTCTGTTTCTAGGAGCAACAGTCCGCCGCCAAGCTGGCGACCTTCGTTTTGCGCGCTGGGCGACCCAACAATCGGCTGACCGCCGCTGTCTAAAGCCGTTGAAACGGCGCTGCTGGTTTGCCAATTGGCTGGGGTACCGCTAATCGTCGGGTTGATCCGCGCCATGGTGGCACGCGGCGAGGAGGCCCCCGCAGGCCATGCTGCCAATGCGTTGCGCCAACTCTGATCGATGCGCGTGTTGTCTGGCGCAAGCAGTTGTAACACTTCGCCGCTGTTACTTAGTGTGCTGGCGGGGTCATCAAAAACGGCGTCTTCGGTAAGGCTGGTTGCTGCCGGGTGGCGCTCAATAAGCAAGTAGCCGTTGGCTGCAATGGTATGCGCGTCGGTAAATGTCACTAGCGGATAGCCGTCTGTCAGTGTCCAACCGGCTAAATTGATTGGCACTGCACTTGGGTTGTAGAGTTCAATCCATTCGTCCAACGCATCACTCGCGCTGCCAGCCCAAGCAATTTCATTAATCACCACTGCCGGATGGGCATACCCCACCGACTGCGCATTAACTAGCGGCGTTAAACACAATGTACAGAAAATGACAATTAGCAGTTTTTGCTTCATACTTAAGACTCAACGAAAACAAAGTCGCATTTCCGGCTGTTAGTTGTTACAAGTCAGTATGAATACCGATATAGATTTCATACCATGAGTGTTCACAACGCAATCTGAGCGAATGCATTGTGAACACTCTATTGCCAGCGCTTATTTAAAACAAAAGAGCGCTCCATCGCAACGGAACGCCCTCTTGAGAGATTGAAATATGAACTGCTTAACGTCAGCAGCAGCGGCTAGCTAGTTTACAACAAACGTTAGTTTTAGCGTTACGCGGTAGCCGGTGACTTTGCCATCTTCTACCATTGCTTTGGTGTCTTGCACCCAAGCGCCTTTGATATCACGAATGCTTTTCGCCGCTTCTTTTACGCCGTTTTGGACAGCTTTTTCAATGGTGTCGCCTTCTGCGATCAATTCGATTACTTTTGCTACTTTTGCCATGTCGAGGTCTCCTTCGCGCAACGCGCGCAATTGCAATGCAGCGCAAAAACGCTACAACTCTTTAGAGACGTTTAAGTAAGGAAAAGTCACAGCAATACGTTGCCCCTTTACTTAGAAGCCGCAATTTGCGCTTGTAAGCGTGCAAATAAATCAACATCCAATTGCAAAAACAAATCGACTAGGTCAATTGGCACCCAATTCTGAACAAGATAATTCCCAGACCGTCGATACCAATCAAAATCGCGCAGCGTCATCACTTTTCCAGTTGCTGGAATGCCCATGTAGTTCCCATTATGGCGGGAATAAGGCGCGTCCCAAATTCCCAATGCTGCATAGTTCCCTTCTGCTAAGACAGTGTCTTCGCCAAAGCCTAAAACACGGCCACCGGTAAAATTATGGTCGCGATCTCCAAATCCTTCAAGCCATGGGCGCTGATGAAAATCCTCAAATTCTTCTAGTGTGTAGCACGATCCAATGCCGCTGGGTCCATACCAATGAAAACGTTTATGCCATTGATCACCGCCAGTCATGCTGCGTAAATCGCCACCGTCGCGGTCACGGTTGTAGCGCAGCAAACCGTTTACCATTTGCAACACAAGCTGCGCCGTTTGGCGTGTTTTAAAGGCGTCTTGTTCGGTAAGCAGCACGCCATCCTCCGTCATAGACGCAATTACCTTGCCGCCTTCAGCACCGCGCGATGGCGGCAGCAACTGATAGCCCGCTTGCCGAATCACATCGAGCATGTCAAAGATAACGTAGCTTTCTGCAATTTTGCCTTCACGCATGACATAAAACTGTCCAAAACGAATATGCGTTTTACGCCCAGTAGCGGGAATACCAAGCCAGTCATTCACAAACGTTCCCACGAGGTAACCGCGGCCTGTGACCCAGTCTTCACCACCACACGCGCCGCCAAGAAAAACATCCGTCTGCCGTTTAAGATCTGGAAACGCAGCAAGCAGCGGTTGCCATACTTGTTCCACTACAGCATCAACGCCAACAACTTGATTGATCGGCTGAGAGCCATTCCAATTTACGTCTGGCTGCATTACGGCCTGAAACAGAGGCATGAGCTGATCTGCGCTGGCATAGTTTAGACGTTGCCAAAAATCCCAAACGCGTGATTTATTCTGTTGATTACGTACAGTTGATAATGACATACAGTTGATCCTAAAGATGTTGCGTGAAATTATGAGACACCCTAATTTTCGCTTATGATGACCGTAATGAACACACCCTCACGCACAATTCTTATTCTGGGAGGCTATGGTACGTTTGGCAGCCTCATTACTGAACAACTTGCCAAAACAGATGCCTACATTACCATCGCAGGCCGTAATACACGTAAAGGGCAAGCATTTGCTGAGCAGCACCAAGTAAATTTTTTGCAGTGTGATGTTAATCAGCCGCAGGACTTGGCAACCGCTATCAATAAGCAATGGTTGGTTATCAATGCGTCTGGGCCGTTTCAGGCGCAAGACTACCGCATTCCGCGTGCTTGTATTGCTGCTGGCTGCAATTACATTGATCTGGGCGATGGACGCGATTATGTGGCAGGTATCACTACTCTACATGCTGAAGCTGTGGAAAACGGCGTCTTCGTGTGCGTAGGCGCGAGTACCAGCCCAGCCGTCACCGCTGCTCTTGTTGGTGCGTTGTGCACTGAGGTTGTAAGCCAAAAAACAATTCGCATTGCAATGAACGCTGGTAACAAGAATCTAGCCGGTATCTCTACGATCGCTTCGATTTTAGATTATGTTGGAAAACCAATCCAAGTTTGGCAACAAGGGGCTTGGAAGCAAGACTATGGCTGGGGGCAACCTGAGTTTGTTGCGTTTCCTAAGCCTGTTGGTACGCGCCGCGTTCAGCTGTGTGATGTTCCTGATTTACAGCTTTTTCCAGCCTACTTTGACGCAGCAACCGTCACATTCAAAGCTGGCGTTGAGCTGACATTATTCAATTTTGCAATTAGCATCTTAGGGATTATGCGACGCTGGCTAACCCGATTACCGTTAGCAAAACTTGCACCACTGCTCGTGCGCGGTAGCCAAGCCTTCAAATTCTTTGGCTCTTATGCTGGCAGTTGCGCCGTTTGGTTAACCGATCAAGACGACCACGTCCATCACATTGCACTTGTGGCACCTAGTAACGGGCCGCGCATTCCCACAGCGCCGGCCATCCTATTAACACAAAAATTACTAGCGGGCGAAGTATTACCGGCAGGAGCCTACCCCTGTGTTGATTTTTTTACACTTGAAGACTTGGCCAGATTTTTAGAGCAGTTCGGTATTTATTATGTCAACGCAAAGTAGCCGGACATCATGAACCCGGGTGAGGGTCGCTAGCGGTGATGCTAGTCTTTCAAAAAGTCGTGCAGAATGGTGTTGAACACTTCTGGCTCATCTAGCATGGGGAAGTGTTTGGAGCGGTTGAGCATTTCAATCGAGGCAGTGTTGAGGCCTTTTTTCAGCAGCTTGTGCTGATTAGGATCTACCACGTTGTCATAAATGCCGTAGATGCCAAGGGTAGGCACTTGAATATCGTTTAGGCGTGCGCGTAAGTCAGTTTCGCGCAAGGTGGCAATACTAATGAGGAAAGATTCAAGCGAAGTGCGCGACAAGTCTTTGACCTGCATGCGGTACCACGTTGGCACAACCTCAGAATCTAACGGGCCTTTCCAGCGCAGTACGATCCGAATAAGAATTGGGGCATACCAAGCAATTAGCGCTGATGGCTTATAGCTGACGAGACGTAAGGCAAAGCTCAACGAGCTGCCTTCAATTGGAGAGCCAACCACCACTACTTTTTGCACTAAGCTGGGGTAGTCCATTGCGGTCATGAGGGCCACGGTGCCGCCCATGCTGTGCCCAATTACGGGCGCACCAGGAATGCCAAGCTGCTCCATAAATTGGGCAACCATCCGCACAAAATCATTAACAGAATAGGTGGCGTCAGACGGCATGGTTTCGCCAAAGCCCCAAAAGTCTAGGGCGTACATGCAGAAGTGTTCCCCAAGCGCATCCATGGTGTTGCGCCACAGGTGCCAAGAGCCTAACCAGCCGTGCAGCAATACAACAGGGGGGCCTTCTCCAAATTTTTCATAATGGACAAGTCCCTGTTCTGTTACTACGTAACTCACTTTTACTACTAGGGGGAGGCTTTTCAGCCTTTAGGAAAGAAAAGGTGCTGATTACTCTTCAAGCAGAGCCTCAGATTCCAATTCCTCAAGGATAGAGAACAGCAGTTCCAACAAGACCGTTTTTACACTCTCACGGTCGGTGCCGGTACAGGGCAAGAGCTTGACATCATTGTCTAGCCTGAGCGCGATGCGCAGGTCTTCAATACTCCACGCGTCTGGTAAGTCCTGTTTATTGGCTGCAATTACAAAGGGGGTTGATGCGTACTGACGGAAGGTGTTCATAATGTTGATGGCTTCCCGAAAGGTTTCAGGACGCGTGCTATCAACGATTACAATGAATCCCAACATGCCTTCGGAAAGGATCTCCCACATGAAATCAAAGCGTTTCTGACCGGGCGTGCCGAACAGATATAACACGAGATCATCATCTACAGTGATCCGACCAAAGTCCATTGCCACTGTTGTACTGTTTTTGATGGATTCTTCTTCTACAGAAGAAGTTGCCTTCTCAGTACTAACAACGTCAATTTCACTTATGGTGCCGATGAACTGGGTTTTTCCGGCCGCGTATGGGCCAGCAACCACCATCTTTACCGTTTGCATGGGATTATTTCTTCCAACCTATACCATTGAATAATGGTGAATATCAGTGTGAAGCTCTTTTGAGCTTCAGCAGTGCACAACGTAAACTGCCTATAAAAAATAAATACTGTTTGAAACTGTTGTGGCGTCTGCGAGACGTCCTTGCATCTATAAAGAACGAATCCGATTGATCAGTCGGTTCACCAACGAACGTCGCTCTGCGGCCACTTTTGGCGTCATCGGACGTTGCTCTACTACTTTTGGTTTTTGGACTGGCTCTATGACATCAACTAAGCCCGCTTGCATCAAGCCATACACGATGCGGCGAATTTTAGTTTCGTCCATATTATTGGCGCGGGCAATTTGCCCAATTGTGTTCTTTGGATTAATAAAAGAAACAACGCGCCACTCATCCACACTAAGGTTGGCGTTACGGAGGCGAGGATCTGGGCGATCAGTAAATTTGAGCGCCATATCCAAGTTGGGGAGTTCGTGCTGTAGCTGTTCAAGCTCACGCGCCCGACGTGACCCTTCCATAATCACACCGTCCAAGTCAATTGGAACCAAAATGTGCTTACTCTCTGGCAACTTGTTTGCTTCAAAACGGAACATGCCGTCTACCCAAGCAAATAGCTTGTAGATAACATCTAACGTGGACTGCTTAACGCTTTGGATAATGTCATGCTGTGTGACATAGCCAGCATTAATCAGCAATAGGCCCAACTCTTTATCGGCAATGGTGCCGGAGCGAGCTCTAAGCGCAGCTGACTGCTTCCCACTGATCTTGCCACTTTTATGTAACATATCAGCAAGTGAGTGGTCTTCTGATGCTAACTTAGCATAAATAAGCTTTCCTTCACGGAATGCCATTTGCGCTGTATCAGAACCACCTTGAATGGTCAGCGTTCCCGTCTTGCGGGCCAAGTTGATGAGATTTAGTAACTGAGTTGTACTAAAATCCCGTAGGTTTCCTTTGAGTGCCATTGGTTTCCAAGACCTAGTATCGTGGACGTTTTGATTATACCCTGAATCCACTTGCGGCCAAAATTTTATGACCTTTTTGGTTAGGGTTACCGGTTGCAGCATTAGTTGTGTCATGGGCGTTGCGATGCAATAGGTATATGCATCATCGAATTAACATTGAATTAAGGCAAGGGTACTGATGTACAATGACATTAATATGTGCAGGATTCGTACCGAGTACAAACTTCTTTTAACCATCACTCTAATACTGCTGAGCTTAGTTGCTTGCGCTAGCGTAGAACCAGAGGAACTCATTCTTGAGATTCCTTCGCCGGAACCAACCGCCACGCCGCTGCAATCAGTCTTAGAGAATTCAAATGTTGTGGTGCAACAAGTAGATTTACCTACAAATACCGCGCCGCCGCTTTTACCATCATCAACACCAACTGAAGCGCCTAAAGCAGTAATCACCCGCGTTGCCACAGAGGTGCCCACTGGCGTCCCAGCCGATTTGCTTACCAACTTTCCGGTTGTAGAAACGCCAGACGTGCAGATTGCCATTGGAACGGTGACAGAACTACCAACGCTCACAGCAGTCACCACCAATACACCAATCCCGGCCACAAACACGCCGCTGCCAACCGTTGCTGCGTTCAACTTGCCAGAGCCGCTTCCGTTTCAGGTTGGGCCAGACTTATATCCGGCGAATGTCAACCCGCTTACAGGCTTGCCGCTAGCAGATACCAGCGTGCTCACCAAGCGCCCAATTGCCATCAAAGTGTCTAACGCGCCCTCTTGCGTGCGTCCTCAAGAAGGCCTCGCAAAAGCAGACCTTGTTTATGAACATTACGCAGAAGGCGGCACCACCCGCTACACGGCTGTGTTTTATGGTGATCAACCAGCGCGCGTTGGCTCTGTGCGCTCGGCCCGGTTAATTGATCTGGAAATTCCAGCCATGCACGGCGCTATTTTTGCCTATTCGGGGTCAGCAGAACCTGTCAAAATCAAGATTGAAGAGTCAGACTTTGGCGACCGTGTGATTGCAAATGTGCCCGGTCATCCAGCGTTTTATCGGAAGAATATCAACGAAGTGGCGTGCGGCCGTCCTGAACACACGCTGTTTACCGATACTGCCTCGCTTCGTAATTACGCTGCAAGTAATGGCATTAACGACGTTAGACCAAACATTTCGGGATTGATTTTTAACCCGTCGGTTCCGGCTGGCGGGCAACCGTTAGACTCTTTCCTCATTCGTTACCTAGGCGTTACAAATGAGTGGCGTTACAGCAGTACGCTCAACCAATACACGCGCTATTCTGATGGCTCGCAGAACATTGATCTTTACTACAACGTGCCAATTCTGGCCGATAACATCGTTGTGCTTTATGCCAACCATGTCACCACGCTAATTTTGGAAGATCGGGTCGGTTATAACCCATCAACCGGCACAGGCGGCAACTATTCAATTGAAGCGCAAATCTGGGGCAATGGCCCGCTGATGTTTATGCGCGACGGCCAAATATATGAAGGAACTTGGTTCCGCTCTGAGCGCAATGCAGGGATTGTGCTCACGGATCAAAACGGAAACATCCTCGGATTGAAGCCCGGTCGCACGTGGTATCAGGTGGTTCCGTTAGACTCTCCGCTCACAAAAACATCGGACAGAGCGTGGTCAATTAAACCCGAACGCCCGCCTGCGCAGCCAGAGCGCTAAACAACTCCTATACGATTAGCGACTTTTGGCACAATTCCAGCCCAAGAGTCGCTAGTCAACGCCTTGCAATGCCTGATCTTCTGCTAGAATCAGCGCCGAAAATAACCCAACCCGGATACCCAATACTATGCATTTACTGACGTTCAAACGAGCGCTTTTTTTAGTCCCTGTTGTTTTACTGGCCGCCTGTACCGCAGCGGCTGAAGTAGAGCCAACCCTGTTACCGCCACCCATCCCAGCAACCAACACGCCAGAGCCACCAACGCTACCTGCGCCAGAAATCAAAATTGATGGCACAGACGTAGTCCCGACGGATGCTGCTGCCGTGGCAATCGCAACCACCGCTGTTGAGGCTGCTGCAACCGTAGCGCCAGAACCGACTGAAGATCTAGGCATGCTAGAGCCATACGGCCCAGGTAACTACCCAGCGAATGTTAACCAACTAACAGGTCTTGAAGTAAGCGACCCAAGCCAACTGCAACGGCGGCCTTTGGTCATCAAAGTGTCACACTTTCCACGCTATGTACGCCCGCAGGGTGGCCTGCAAGCCGCAGACATGGTGGTTGAACACTATTCTGAAGGTGGCACAATCCGCTTCTCTTCAATTTGGTACGGCAATGAATCAGACCGCGTTGGCCCGATTCGCTCAGCACGCCTGATCGACCTCGTGCTGCCAGAGTTGTTGGATGCAGCGCTTGTCACGTCGGGCACCTCGCGCGGGACGCTGGAACGCCTTTGGTATAAGCCATGGGAAGATCTTGTTATTGCCGAAGCCATGGGCTACGACGATTGCCCACCCATGTGCCGCGAAAGTGAAGACACCAACTCCGTCTTTACGGACACCAATGCCATTTGGGACACGCTCGATGCGGAAGATAAAAATAAAACCGAACCGCTTGAAACCGAGCTACGCTTCTTTGATAAGCCAAACTTCCCCGGTCTGGCCATCGACACTATCCGCGTGATGTATTCCTTAGAAGCCATCAGCGAATGGACCTACAACCCGGTTGCGCAAAATTACGACCACTGGGTTGAAGTTTCACAAGATGAAATGACCGCGCACTTTGACGCCAACACCAACAGTCAAGTCAATGCAGAAAATATTCTGGTCTTATTTGCACCACACGTTGTCGACAAAACCGTGCCAGAAGATTACGCTGCCGATGGCGTGAGCGGCCACTTTGCAACTGAAATTCAGCTGTGGGGCGGCGGCCCGGGCTTGGCCTATCGCAATGGGCAAGCCTATAACATCGACTGGGTCAATGATGGCAGCGGGTTCTTGCAATTCAATGTTGCCGGTGAACCCTACTACTTAGCGCCCGGCAAAACCTGGATCATGACCGTTGGTCTAGAGTCAGAACAAGAACAAACCGGCACCGAATGGTTCATTCGCCATCGTTCGCCAAAAGATCAAGGTTACTTACTTGGCGTGGAAATTCCAACCGTCACGCCTGAAGGCTACGTTGCGCCTGAAGGAGAGGAAGGCGCAGAAGGCGCTGCACCTGTAGAAGGGGAAGCAACCGCAGTTCCAGTTGAAGGTGAAGCTGCCCCCGCAGCAGAGCCCGCAGCAGAACAACCTGCCGCAGAACCGGCGGCTGAAGAAGCCCAACCCGCAGAAGGCAGCGGCGGTTAGTCCCTCGTGACCACAGACTCGGTAGAAAATTCACTCGGTTATAAGATCGGTGGCTGCGTTAGTAAATTGCTAATGATGGCCATCGGCCTTGGCATTGCCTTTGCGATGCTAGAAGGCGTTCTGCGGCTTGCCCCAGAGCGCTTTTTTTCAGCAGCGGGCGAACGGTCCGTTTGGTTCCATCCGACGCAAAGCCATAAATATGGCCGCAACGCCAGCTTCACGTGGGAACAGTACGGGCTTGATCCGGTTACCGTGACCACCAACGCCGAAGGCTGGCGCGACGTGGATTATGCCGTCACCAAGCCTGCTGACACCTTGCGTATTGCCGTGCTGGGCGACTCGTTCAGCGCAGCGGTAATGTTGCCGGAAGCACAAATTTATCCAACGCGGTTAGAAGACAGTCTGGCACAACGGCTAGATACCAATGTAGAAGTGCTAAATGCGGGGATAGAAGGGTACAACCTACGGGCTGAAATTTTGGCCTATCGCAACGAAGTGCGGCAGTATCAGCCAGATCTTGTGATTTGGCAGGTTTATCTCAACAATGATGTTGCCGACTACCCAATTGCAGATACGTTCGAACGCCAAAATAGCCTCAAAAATCGCCTACTAAAAAGCTACGGCATTTTCCTGATCCGCTGTTTTTATGATCAGATTTGCGGCGCTAGCACAGCAGCGGGGCCAGCTAGCCCAGCAGAGCAAACAGCGCGCGACAACGCGATCATTGATTATATGGCGCTAAACCCACCGTATTCGCCGTGGTCTGCAACGCCGCTATTTGCCGCGCAAGACGCACCACTCTTGGCAGAGTCTGCGGCCAATTATCCGTATGAAAGCACAGCACAAATGATTGATGGTTTTGTTGCGGAGTTAGCAGCTGAGGGCATTCCAGTGCTGTTGGTGTTTGCGCCGACTGTCTTACAAACAGATGAAACGCTCCGCGATTACTATCAAGACGGTGATCCCGCAGACCGCAACCCGACGTTGCCAGAAGATGAAGTGCTGCGCTATCTCAACGCACCGCCACCTTATTTAGTACCCACATCAGCGCTGCAAACCGCCTGCGCAACTGACCATTGTGGGTATATCACTTACGATACACACTGGAACGCAACCGGGCATGCCATCGTCGCGCAAGAAATTGAAACGATGTTGTGCGAAACGTCTGCCTTCGCGTTGGACTGCCAGTGATAAAATCACGCTAATGAATGTCCTAAGCAAAATTTGGGAAGGTTGGAAGAAATTCGGTAAGTTCATGGGCGACTTTATTGGCCGCCTAGTGTTGACCGTTTTCTACTGCACGATTTTTGTGCCCTTCGCCCTAATCACCTCACTCTTTCAAGACCCGCTACGCGTCAAGACGCCGCCAAGCGACTCTTATTGGCTAGATGCTGAAATTGATGTCAGCACAGAAGCCCAAGCCCGGCAGCAATATTAGATGTATATTCTTGGCATTAGCTGCTACTTCCACGACTCAGCTGCGGCGCTTCTCAAAGATGGCGTGCTAATTGCGGCGTCTGAAGAAGAGCGCTTCACCCGTATCAAACACGATTCAAGCTTTCCAGATAAAGCCGTTGAGTTTTGCCTTGCTGAAGCGGGCATCACGCCAGACGATCTGGATTACATTGTGTTCTATGAAAAGCCCTTCAAAAAATTTGAGCGGCTGCTAATGACCACGCTCAGCACATTCCCGCAATCGTTGGGGGTGTTTCGCGAGGCCATGATTGCTTGGTTCAATGAGAAGCTGTGGGTCAAAGGCGAGATTGCGCGTAAGTACCCCATCCCAACCAAGAAGATTCTGTTTGTAGACCATCACTTGGCACATGGCGCGAGTTCTTTCTTTGCCTCGCCTTATAAAGATGCCGCCGTAGTAACCTTGGATGGCGTTGGCGAATGGGCCACCACCACCATTAGTAAAGCCACCGCCGATTGGGACGGTACATCAGAGAACAAAATTGATGTGCTGCGCGAAATTCGCTTCCCGCACTCTTTAGGACTGTTATATTCGGCCTTCACCGCCTTCTTAGGCTTCCGTGTGAACAATGGCGAATACAAAGTCATGGGCATGGCACCGTATGGTTTTCCGAAGTATAAGGAAGACATCTACAAAGTCATCAACTTCGCAGATGACGGCAGCTTCAATCTGGACATGGACTACTTCACGTTCCATCGGTCGCTGACTCGCTCATTTAGCAACAAGTTTGAAGACGTCTTTGGCCCAGCGCGCAAGCCGGAAAGTGAGTTCTTTTGTGAAACCACACACCCTGGCAAGTCTCACCCAGATTGGGATGATGCCTACGCCGCGCAATGCCAGCACTACGCCGATATTGCAGCTAGCATTCAAAAAGTAACTGAAGAAGCCGTGCTCAAGATTGCAGAGCAAGCCTACCAAATGACGGGGTCTAAGAACCTGTGTTTGGCTGGCGGCGTGGCGCTAAACAGCGTTGCAAACGGCCGCTTAGCGCGCGAATCTAGCTTTGAAAATATCTACATTCAATCTGCTGCGGGCGACTCTGGTGGCGCGTTAGGTGCCGCCTTACACGTGCACCACGCAGTATTGGGGCATCGCCGGACGTTTGTGCAAGAGCACAGTTACTGGGGTGCGTCATACTCCCGTGATTACATCCGCAACTACCTCACAGAAAACAGCATTGCGTTTGAAGAAGCCAATTCCATCGACCAACAAGCCGATTGGATGGCAACCGACCTCGAAGCAGGCAAAGTAATCTCGCTGTACCAAGGTCGCGCTGAATGGGGCCCGCGTGCGCTTGGCAATCGGTCTATTTTGGCCGACCCACGTCGCGAGGCGATGAAAGAAACAGTGAATGTTTCGATCAAATTCCGTGAGCCGTTCCGGCCGTTTGCACCGGCGATTCTTGAAGAGGCCGCCCCAGATTACTTTGACGACCTTGGCAACGCAACCGACAACCACTTGTTGCGGTATATGCTCTCGGTTTACCCAATTTCTGAAGACAAACAGGCTGTGATTCCGGCGGTTACCCACCGCGGCGGGACTGGACGCCTGCAAACCGTGCGCTCAGAATGGAACCCGATGTATCATGCAATGATCAAGGAATTTGGCGAACGCACCGGCGTGCCCGTAGTATTGAACACCTCGTTCAACTTACGTGGCGAACCCATTGTGAACACGCCAGAAAACGCCTTCAAGACCTTTAGTGAAAGTGGCATTGAAGCGTTGTATTTAGAAAATTTTGTGGTTCGCAAGAAATAGCGGACAGAGGGTTATAAGAAATGAAAGGTTTTTTACGCGGCATGGCAGCAAACTTCGGTAGTTTTGGCGAAGTATTTGCTTTCATGTGGAAGCAAAAGCTTTGGTGGCTCATGCCAATGGTCGCCCTGATGTTGGTGTTTGGGCTCTTGCTTGTATTTGCTAACGCCAGCGGCTTAGGCGCGTTTATCTACGCGGTATTCTAAGCAGTTTTCAAACGCACTAAAAATAAAAGGCGCAGTTCCAAATTTGGAACTGCGCCTTTTTTGTTAAGACGTTTTTGGCCGCTATGGCACCCACACTGCTTCGCCGTGACCAAAGGCTTCGCCAATGTAACGCGGCGCAGGATCTTCCATAATGAGCACAGCACCGGGCTGCATGATGGCAATGTCATTGCCGTCTGGCGACCACGTTGGCCACGGATTATCTGTTGCCAGGTTGGTGTGCTGGGTTAGCGCACCGCCAGTGGCTGGCACGGTCCAAATTTCCCACGGTGGCCCGTGTTTAGAGACCAATGGCTGTGGCCCGCGTGCTAGTGACATCAGGCGTGCAGAATGCATGGCGGTAATATCTTGCCGCTCACCAGAGGCTGCAAAAAGCACGGTTGTGCCATCTGGCGAAATATGCGGCCCTTCTAGCGCCCAGAATTCCCCATGCTGCACTAACGTCACCGGATCAGACCCATCGGCGTTGGCGCTTACTAAGGCCTCGGTGAGGTTTTCAAAATCCTGCTCAACATAGGCAATGCGGGTTCCATCGTCAGAAATAGAGAAATTTTTGGCATTGGTGAGTAAGACTTCTGGCGTGGCAGTAAGATCGGTTACCGGCAAGCGCTCGATGGTCATGCTGGCCGCTGTGAAGATACCATTCTCATCAAAAAGCGGTTCATAATGCGTGAAATACAGCCAGTCTGTGGTGATGAACGGATTTGAAAAGGATTCGTATTGGCTATCACTTGGAATAACTAGCGTTAGCGTGTCCGTGGCGAAATCAGCTTGATATAAGCCCGTTTCTCCCAACTGCGGCACGCCTTCTGGCGGTGGTTCAGAGTAAGCCGCAATCACAAGCGACTGATCTGGTGCAACGCCAACGCCGGCCATAAAAGACCCTTCCTCAATACTTAGCCGTTGGACATTTTCGCCAGTTTGGAGATCAATCTCGCGAATTCCGCCAGTGGTTTGGGTAAAAAAGATTTTGCCAGTGAGCCCGCTTTCAGAGACAGGTTCTGTTGTGGGCGCAAAGGTTGCGGTTGGCGCGCGGTCTGGTAACGCTGTGGGCGTTAGGCTCACTTGTGTAGTGGTGGTTGTGTCTGCGTCATTGCTGCCGCAGGCTGCAGCGGCAATGCTAACAATAATTAGAAAAGCCGTCAGCTTCAGTTGAAAGCGACGGCTTTTAGGGTGCGTATCTGTTAGGGGTTTCATGGCTAAATTTTATCAAGTCTAGCCAAACTAGGTGTGAGTTTCCGGTAAGTAATCTGTGGGGCTAACCTGTCCCGAAAACCAATGGCCATAATTGGTAAGCATAAATCCCGGCGAGAATAGAAACGGCAAGGCAACTAATCAGAACAAAGCTCATCCCAGCCAACGCCCATTTCTGGGCTCGGGACAACCCTTTGGTATTGGTAACGTTTTTAGTGACAGCATCATAGCCTAGCGTTTCTGAGTTGGGATCTAACAGCGGGCGCAGCTCAGAAACAAAATCTGGCAAGTTACTCATGTTGCCATCAAAATTCTTGAGCGCTTGCAAATGATGGATATGCAAATCTGCAATCCGGCTCACCATAAACTGGCTGTACCCTTGCGGTTCAATGCCATCAACTACAACCGCCATATACGCGTAAGACCCTGCTTCAAGCAAAATCCGCTTCCCAGCGTGTGAGATTTCTTCCAGATCACCATCGCCAGCGGTCCCGAAGGCTTCCCCAGCAAAATCACGAATCGCACTCAGCATACTGCTGACCATATCTAGATCAGACGTTTCGCGCTTTTCTTTTGAGACGCTTGAAAGCAGCAGGCTTGTTTCACGATGGATAAGAAAGACCCGTTCAACTTCATACGGGAGCGCATCGCGCAGCATCATTTCTGCTTCAGACACGCCTTTTACGCGGCTCATGACGCGGTTGGCTTGGCGTCTGAAGTCAAAGGCTTCGCGGCGGCGTTCATCAATCGTGCGCACGAGTTCGCGCATTTGTTGCGCAATAGAACTGTTGACTGCTTGCAGCATAATCGGCGACATTGCATCAACCATCACCTGCGGTTGCGCTGTAATCTGCCGCTCAATGGCCTGACCCATAATTGGGGCTAGCGCATCTGCCGTGGCTTGGGTGTGCGTTTGGGCGTTATCTGCCAGCAAGCTAATGGTGACTGGCATTGTCCGTTCTAAGACTTCTGTTGGGTTATTGACTGAGGACTGCAACTGCTCAATGCGGGACAATAAGCGATGTTCTTGCGAATCAATGCGTTGATTGATGGTCTCGCCAAAGTCCTTCACAATCTGCTTGAAGTCATCAATCTGCCGCCGATTCTCTTGCAGAGATTGGCTCAGCTCGCGGGCGCGTTGGGCAAGGTCGCCATCGCGCTGCTTCGATTGATCGCCACTTTCTGTGATGGTCGCGTTGACTGCCGTTAGTTTTTCTGCGGTGCGGCCTTCTAATTGCTTTAGTTCCAACTGCGACTGCGCATTGGCAGCAGCTAACTCTTGCTGAAGGGCTTCATTTTGCTGATCTAAGTTTTTTAGGTCAGCACGAATTTGCTCAATAAGAGACTGTAAGTTGGCAAAGCGTGATCCAGCCAAACGAATAATGGACTGCTGTAACAGTTCAATTTCGTCGGTTGATACTTGTATGGATTTATCCTGTTCCACAATAGCCATAATAAAAGTTTGCCATCGCTAATAAGCACGCTGGCCAATAATAAACCCTAAGTTAGCGTCTTGGTATATCCCTGCAACGCGTCTATTAGGACGGAAACCGTTGTGTTTTGGGCCATTTGGGCGCTTTCTAAGTTTGCAATGAGCGCATCATATTGCGCAATCCGAGCGTCATGCTCAGCTTGTAATTTCTCGATCAACGCTTCGTATTTTGCGGTAATTTGGTCTGCTAAGGCCGTATCTTGCGCAACACGATCCGTGTTTTCTGTCGCTAAGCGTTTGTCTAGTTCATTGACCGCTGCTGCCCGATCTGCGGCTTCGGCGTCCAGCTTCGTTGTTACCGTATCCACGGCAGATTGCCGCACTTGGCTTTCGCTGCGTAGCTGCTCTGTAACTGCTAGAACTGCGGCCACGCGGCCTGCATTTTCGCTTGTAAGCGCCGATTCGCGGGCTGCGGCCTCTTCCGTAAGCTGCGTTGTTAGGCCAGAGTCGGCCGTTTCACGGGCACTAGCTTCTTCAGCGAGTTGCGTTGTTAGGGTAGTAACAGCTGCTTCACGCGCGCTTGATTCTTCA
>JAHDBW010000042.1:0-3477 GCA_020630175.1 Anaerolineales bacterium | reverse complement strand
GCTAGCTTCTTCAGTGAGTTGCGTTGTTAAATTAGTAACGGCTGCTTCGCGGGCGCTGGTTTCTTCGCCAAGCTGCTGCGTGAGCGTGCTAACAGCGCTGTTGCGTTCGGTTGTTTCTGCTTCTAGCTGAGTGCTAAGTTCGCTAACTGCTGCATTACGCTGCTCTGCTTCTTCAGCGATGCGCGCAGACAGCTCGCCCATGGTGCTTTGCTGCATTTGCAGGTTGGCACTAATTTGGCCCATCAACCCAGACGTTTTAGATTGAATGGTGCTCGTTAGGCTAGAGGCAACCTCAGCGCGCTGTGATTTTTCATCATCAAGCGCTTGATTCACACCCGTTAGCTCAGTTTCTAATTCGCTCGCTTTGGCTTCTAGACGCTGGGCTTCAGTTTCTAGCTTGTTTGTCAGATCTTCATTTGCAGACTGGAAGGTCGTGGTCAGTTCAGAAGTCAGCGATTGTAATTCGCTATTGAGTGCGTTTTGCGTATTCTGCAGGGCAGATTCACGCGCGCTCGCTTCTTTATCAATGGCCGCTTGCAACTCTTGCGCTTCACGCTGCTGGCGTTGCGCTTCTGTTTCAATACGCGAAACAATCGATTCATTTGCAGCTTTGAACGTAGATGAGAGTTCGTTGGTGAGCGTTTGGAGCGCTGTGTTGAAACGCGTATTGATATCCACGAGGGACTGTTCACGCGTGCTGGTTTCAATATCTAATGCGCGGCGCAGCTCGGTATTTTCACGGCGTAGCACCGCCACAGCTTCTTCAATAGCAGCGGTTCGGCTTTGCCAGCGCTTAGCCTCATCACCAAAGATAATTTCACGAAGGCGATTTACATCTTGCGCCGATGCTTCCGAAGCGTGATTATTATTATTTTCTGCCATATGCTGTTTCAAATGTGACCAATTTTTATCGTGTGACTGAGAAAAGTCTGCCGTGTAGATACACTACCCATTCAATTTATGCCTGCAAGACGCACACATTTTTTAGCTTTAGATGTAAAGACGCTTGTCCTAGTGTAGCATAAACCCGTTGATTGAATCATGCTGTCATCTTGAGATATAAGTCCCCTATGTTTATCCGATTGGTGGCCGCTAAGTTGCAACGTTATCGTCATCAACTGTTGAGGATATCTTGCACCGCTAGACATATATACGGGCGCAGTATTCTCATTATATTGATGCTGGGCAAATGATGGCTTTGGGCCGCTATATAAGCTGTTTACTTATTTTAGTTACCAAGAGATACAATTTTCAGATAGGAACAATTGTTGTATAGCAACCGATATAAGGTTAATGCTATAGTAATTTCAAGGTAACTGAATATAAATCATAGACGTAACGTTTTTCAGGCTTTTTCTAAGGCGCTACTGGGTTTATAAACAACTTTTATCCATCGACGTAACGCATACCGCAAGGTCATTTATCATCAGCTCCCAGCACAATTTATTAGTTTTATGGCTGTTATTCAAAAAAAGATTTGTTTATTAGGTGAATTCGCAGTTGGCAAGACCAGCCTCGTTCGCCGTTTTGTAGAAAATCGCTTCGATGATAAATATTTAAGCACCATTGGTGTGAAAATTTCGCGCAAGTCGCTCTCGCTGGATGACAATACTGTCAACTTGCTGATGTGGGATTTAGCAGGTGGCGATAATTACCAAGGGGTTCAGTCTGGCTATTTACGCGGCGCAGCAGGCGCACTTATCGTGTGCGACCTCACCCGAGCAGAAACGCTTTCTGCTTACGAGCGCTACCTTAGCCAATTGCGTGAAGTCAATAAAAATGCTTATGTTGTGTTCTTAGCCAACAAAGTGGACTTAGTAGACCGCCGCGCAATTTCTGACAAAGAACTAAAAGATGTTGCCTCCTCACTTGGCGGTCAGGTTTATCTGACAAGTGCAAAATCAGGGATCAACGTTGAGCTAGCCATTGAAACGCTAGCAAAAAAATTGGTAGGGTAATCACATGAGCACCCGCGTCGAGCTAGACAACAGCCCAATTTTATTAGCAGCCCGCGTTGCGCGCGCCTTTGGCAATGCCCATCGCTTAGCATACGCTCAAATCACACCAGACCTCACCATCGCGAATGTTTCTACAAACTTCCACGCGATTATTTCTAACCCAGCCAACGCCGATGACCCGATCGAAGGGCGCCGTTTAGACGATATCTTCTACGAATTTGGCGGCACAGAAGACACCCTAGATATGATCATGAAGGGCCAGTTGCCGTTCTTCCGCTTGGAAGATGTCAACCGCGTCCGGCCAGATGGCGAAACGGTCTATCTGATGTTCCAAATCTCGCCTTTGAGCGATGCGCAAACCGAAGCTGGCTTGCTGCTCATTGTTGAAGATGTGACCGAACCCGCGATTATGCGTCAATCATTGACACAAGAACGCAATGAATTACGCCTAGTGCGCAATCGGCTAAAAGCAGCCAACACAGATTTGGGGCGTCTCAATCGGCTCAAGTCTTTCATTGTGACAATGGCCGCGCATGATCTGCGCTCGCCACTCACAACCATCCGCAGTTACGCGGATATTCTGGCGGAAGATTTACAGGGCAAAGTCGAACAAGACTACATCGAGTTCCTGATGACCATCCGCTCGCAGTCCGATCGTCTCAGCCGCCTGATTACAGACTTGCTAGATCTGGACATGATTGAACAAGGTGGCCTGAGCTTAAAGCCAGAACCCACCGATATGCGCGAAGTGGTGGAAGAAGCCTACGGGCTAATGGCACCAAACGGGGCCTTGCACCGCCTCACCATGACCAACGACATCTCAAAAGAGCCTGTCATTGTCAATGGCGATGGCCAGCGCATTAGTCAGGTGATTGTGAACCTGATTAGTAACGCAATCAAATATACGCCAGAAGACGGGCGTGTACACGTGACCCTGACTATCAAAGATGGGCACGCAGTAACAACCATTGTAGATACCGGTAACGGCATGACCGAACAACAGTTACACAAGCTGTTTCAGGTATACTATCGCACCGAAGAAGCGCGAGACAGCAACATTGTTGGCTCCGGCTTAGGGTTGTTTATTGTGAAGACATTGGTCGAAGCCCATAAAGGGTATATAAAGGTAAATAGTAAACGGGGCGAAGGTACGCGTTTTGCCGTTTACATTCCGCTAGCATCCCAACCGGAACTAGCGTAAATTGTTGTAGTATTAGAGTATGTCAAATCAGATTTTAGTCGTGGACGATGATTTGGTTGTGCGCCGTCTTCTCAAAGTAATTTTAGAAGCAGATGGATACGACGTCACAACCGCCAAAGATGGTGCCGAAGCACTAGAGAAAATGCGCGAATCGCGTCCAGACCTCGTATGCTGCGATCTTATGATGCCGGAAGTCGATGGCTTTGGCGTTATTGAAGCCATGCGCAATGACGAGAACTTGCAAAACACGCCGCTCATTGCCATTACCGCCGCTGGCCGCAACTCATACATTGAGCGCGCGCTAGAGCTTGGCGCAAA
>JAHDBW010000312.1 GCA_020630175.1 Anaerolineales bacterium | reverse complement strand
GTGACTTAAAACAAAAACGAGCTCACTAGGAGCTCGTTTCTTTATATCGCACTTACGCTTTCTGGGGTGTTATGCTTCGCTGCTGGTATCTGCTGCGTCTGCAGCAGGTGCTGCTTCTTCTGCCGGGGCATCATCAGAGCCGCCGTCATCCATGCTTGACATGAAGAATTCCATGTCCATTTCTGCATAACGTGGTGAATCTACTTCTTTGATACTTAGGCCCAAACGGCGTGATTCAGGATCAATCTTGATCACACGTAGGGTGTGTTGTTCGCCAACACCGATCATTTCTTTTGGATGGACAATGCGCTTGCTTGCTGAAATTTCAGAAACGTGCACAAGGCCTTCAATGGCTTCATCGCCCAAAATGCGAGCGAATGCACCAAACTTGGTTAGGCGGGTAATTTGACCGCGCACCAATTGACCGTTCTTGTAGCGTTCAAGGATCGTATCCCATGGATCTGCTTCGCGACGTTTCATTGAAAGTGCGATGCGACCTTTTTCCATATCGATGTTGAGGATTTCAACTTCGACTTTTTGGCCAACTTTGTAAAGTTCTTTTGGATGATCGATGTGCTTCCAGGTTAGTTCAGAAAGGTGAACTAGGCCATCTGCACCACCGATGTCAACAAAGACACCAAAGTCTGCCAAAGAAATGATGCGACCTTCGCGGACATCACCAGTTTCAAGCTCTGCGAAGAGTTCGCGGCGCTTGATGGCTTTGATTTCCTTAGATGCAGCACGTTCTGACAGGATCAGGCGATTGCGAGTGCGGTCCACTTCAATCACTTTGACCATGATGTCATCGCCTTGCATGCCAGCCCACTTGTTATTAGGAGACTGACCAACTTCACGGCGTCGGTCTGCGCTAATTTGAGATGCCGGAACGAACCCGCGCAACTGGCCAACTTCTACAATCAGGCCACCTTTGTTGTAACCGGTGACGGTGCCATTGAATACTTCTTGGCTCTTAGACAGTGCTTCTGCGTAATCCCAATCTTCAAATTCTTTGGCTTTCAGGATTGAAAGGGCAATATTGCCAGTGTTGTCTTCTGGGTTCACTACATACACACGCACAGTTGCACCGTCTACCAGTGCTTCGCGTGATGCGTCATCCAGTTTATCCAATTCGTATCCGGGAATTACCCCTTCGCTCTTCGCGCCAATAGACACGAGAACTTCACTATTGGAGATGGCAGCTACTACGCCATCAATTAAATCGCCGCGGGACGGCATTTCAGGAACGAGGTCTACGCCCTCGAACCAATTCTCAAATTCTTCCGCATCGCTGCGGTCTTGTTCAAACGACATGTTAGGTTTTTTATTTTTACTCCGTAAGTACGATTCGCGGCGGATTATAAGACTGAATCAAGTAAGCCGCAACCTTTTTTGAGACTAAAACCGGATTCTTGCGAATCTGTCAAGTAATTGCCGATTTAGTCAGAGAATCTACACATTTTGTTCAAAAATTTACAACTGTCTGGCCAAATTTGGCGCAGATGCTGATCATCCGCAAACACATGTGCGTTATTCGCTACTGAGGGGCAACCGTTGACTGGATCTCAGTGCATTTAAGGTTGATGCTGATATAATCACCAAGCTTGATAACCACACCACCAGAACGATCATATCATTGATTTAATTAATACCTTGTTTAGGGTTTGTTTGAATAATATTCATGGCTAAAGTATTTCCATTTACCGCTATCGTTGGGCAACGTCGCATGAAGCAAGCGTTGATCTTAAATGCTGTCAATCCACGGATTGGCGGTGTGCTTATTCGAGGTGAACGCGGGACTGCAAAATCAACTGCAAGTCGGGCGTTGGCAGCACTGTTACCTGAAATTCAGGTCTTTGCAGACTCTCCTTACAATGATGACCCGAATGATCCTGACAACTGGTCAGACTGGGCCAAAGAACAAAACGCCAGCGGGGCCGACATGCCCGTTGAAAACCGCCGCATCGCGATTGTAGACCTGCCTGTCAGTGCGACAGAAGATCGCGTAGTAGGCACGCTAGATATTGAACGCGCTATTCAAAAAGGCGAACGCCACTTTGATCCGGGCGTGCTCGCTGCGGCTAACCGTGGCATGATCTACATTGATGAAGTCAACTTGCTAGATGACCACGTGGTCGATCTACTCTTGGACTCGGCAGCAATGGGGCGCAACGTGATTGAACGCGAAGGGATTTCCTTTACGCATCCAGCGCGCTTCATTCTTATTGGCACAATGAACCCTGAAGAAGGCGACCTGCGCCCACAATTGCTAGACCGTTTCGCGCTGTCTGCAACGGTTGCTGGACTGAAAGAAGCTGATGATCGCGTGACGGTTATGCAGCGCAACTTGGCCTTTGAAGCAGATCCACACAAATTCTATGAAGAAGCTGGCGCAGCAGAGCGTGAGCTTGGTGAACAAATTGTTGCCGCGCGTGAAGTGCTGCCAAACGTGCACTACACACCGGGCGACTTGCGCACCATCGCCACCCTGACCACGTCAATGGGCGTTGATGGGCACCGGGGTGATCTTGTGATCTTGCGTACCGCGATGGCAAATGCCGCGCTGAACGGTCGCACCCGCATCAACCACCATGATATTTTGATGGCAGCTGAACTGGCATTGCCACACCGCATCAAGCGTGGGCCAATGCAATCTGGCGATGTCACCATGGAAGAGATTGCCGAAAAAGTTGCTGACGCCGCTGAAGCCTCAGACGAAGGCGACATGCAAGACAGCGAACAGCAAGATCCAACTAGCGGTGAATCAAATCCCGTAAAAAAAAAGAAGAAGTAAACAACTCTGAAGCGGGCGACGAAGACACCGCTGATCCTTCACAAACTGAACCTGCGCAGCAGTCACAACAGCCTGCGCAGGACAGCAACTGGTGGGAAGGTGGCAAAAAAGTTGAAGCCAAAGAAGAATTCAACGCGCGCCAGCTCAACACCCCACTAGACCAACTCACCCGCCACCACAGCGGGAAACGCAGCCGCACCATTACCGACCGCAAACGCGGGCGCTACGTGCAATCTAAGCCTGCCAACGGTGACTATAGCGACATCGCCTTTGATGCCACGCTCCGCGCCGCAGCGCCCTACCAAGTCCAACGCGAAGAACAACGCAAAACCATGGCCTTTGCCTTGCGTAAGACCGACCTGCAAAAGAAGATCCGCGTCCGTAAAGCAGCCAACTTAGTGATGTTTGCCGTGGATGCCTCTTGGTCAATGGCCGTGGCAGAACGCATGAAAGCCACCAAGGGCGCAATTATGTCGCTCCTGACCGATGCTTACCAACGCCGTGACCGCGTAGGATTAGTCGTCTTCCAAAAGAACAAATCAACCTTGGTCTTGCCACCAACCAACTCCGTACAGTTGGCCCGCCGCGCCTTGGCTGATATTCCTGTGGGCGGGAAGACCCCGCTTTCAGCTGGGCTAACCCAGTCTTATGAAGTGATCAAAAAGCACAGCATTTTGTATCCAGACGTGCAACCGCTGATGATTTTGCTCACCGATGGCGCAGGCAACGTCTCAATGACGAATATGTCCCCCGCGCAAGAAACCAAAATCGCTGCGCAAAAATTTGCCCAAGATCGCATCCGCAGTATTGTTATCAACATGGAACACGTGCTGTTTGATCAAGGCCTCGCCAAGCAACTGGCCGAACACATGGATGCGCCTTGCCTTAGCCTTGCCAACCTCAAAGCCGAAAGCTTATATGAAACTGTGAAGCAAGGGCTGGGGGATTTGTAAAGACCACCTAAACTAAACACCGGTGACAGGGCGAATAAACAACTAGCCCTGTCACCCATCCC
>JAHDBW010000311.1 GCA_020630175.1 Anaerolineales bacterium | reverse complement strand
AACTTGACACGATCCCCCCATTTCGCTATGATTCACTTGTTCGGGCCCATGGCGCAGTTGGGAGCGCGTCTCAATGGCATTGAGAAGGTCGAGAGTTCGAGCCTCTCTGGGTCCACTAAAAAGCTTCAGCCTAGCTGGAGCTTTTTCAATTATTACAGCCAGCCCTTGACAGGTCTGCTATAGTAAATATAGATAGAAAAACTTTATATCTATTGCGACGATTAGGAGTAGTAGGCCTTGGCAGTGACATTGCGCATTGCCTTCCGAAAGAGAGAGTGCGGCTGGTGCAAGCACTCACCTGTGACCGGACACAGCGGCTGAACTCGCCTGTGAGCATCTGCGGTTGAACGCGCACTAAGCGTTACTAGACTACAGCGGGCCAGCCCGTTATAGCGACAAGAGTGTGCGCAACCATTGCGTGAACTCAGGGTGGTACCGCGGAATGTCTCCTTCGTCCCTGTGCGAACGGAGATTTTTTATTTAACAGTATCTAATGCGTAACGTGCAATTCGGATGTTGGACGCACCAAATCGCGTGTGTCTCACAAGATCGAAGACCGAGCATCAACGCAAACAAAAATACGCATTAGCCAATTACGCATTAGCAATTAGCCTTATGAAACCACAATACATTCCACAAAATATCGAGGCCAAATGGCAAGAGAAATGGGACGCTGAAAAGTTGTACCGCTCTACCATCGACCCGAATAAAGAAAAATATTACGCCTTGACCATGTTGCCTTACCCCAGCGGTAACTTGCACATCGGTCACTGGTACGCCATGACTCCGGGGGATGCCCGCGCGCGTTACATGCGCATGCAAGGCAAAAATGTCTTGTTCCCGATGGGCTTTGATGCGTTTGGGTTACCTGCTGAAAACGCAGCCATCAAACGCAACTTACACCCCAAAGACTGGACCTATGACAATATCGCCAACATGCAGAAGCAATTACGCAGCATGGGCGCAATGTTTGATTGGGAGCGTGAAGCCATTTCTGCTGATCCGAAGTATTACACTTGGACAGAATGGTTCTTTATCCAATTGTTCAAAAATGACTTGGCCTACCGCGACAAAAAAGCGGTGGACTGGTGTCCAAACTGTAATACGACCTTAGCGCGTGAACAAGTTTGGGGTCCAGACCGCGTCTGTGAACGCTGTGGCACCCCTGTCATCAAGAAAGAGTTAGAGCAATGGTTCTTCAAAATCACCGACTATGCAGATGAATTGTTGAAATTCGACGGCATGGATTGGCCAGAACAAATCCGCGCCATGCAAACCAACTGGATTGGCAAATCACACGGTGCAAGCGTAACGTTCTACAGCGAATTGGGGGACCCGATTGAGGTCTTCACCACCCGCCCTGACACATTGTGGGGTGCAACGTTCATGGTCTTGGCGCCTGAACATCCGTTGGTGACAGACTTGACCACGCCTGCCCAAGCGCAAGCCGTTGCTGACTATAAAGAAGCCGCCAGCAAGCAAACCGACATTGAGCGTGAATCAACGGTCAAAGAAAAAACTGGTGTTTGGACTGGTGGGTACGCCATCAATCCGGTCAACGATGCCAAAATCCCAGTGTGGATTGCGGACTATGTGTTGATGGGTTACGGGACAGGCGCAATTATGGCCGTGCCAGCCCATGACCAACGTGACTTTGAATTTGCCCGCAAATACGACTTGAAGGTTATTCCCGTCGTCGGCGCAGCTGACGCAGAGCCGTTGGACGGCGACACGATGGAAGAAGCGGCCATTGTCAACGGGGATATGATTAACTCCGGCGAATTGACGGGCACACCGGGTGCAGACGCCATTCCGACTGCGATCCAATTTTTGGAAGAGCGTAACATCGGTAAAGGTACCGTCAACTATCGTTTGCGCGACTGGTTGATTTCGCGGCAACGCTATTGGGGCTCGCCAATCCCAATGATCCACTGCAAAAGCTGTGGCGTTGTGCCAGTGCCGGAAGAAGAATTACCTGTCTTGTTGCCAGACGATATCGAATGGTTGCCAAGTGGCGAATCACCGTTGAAATTGCACCCAACTTGGAAGTATGTCAAATGCCCAGTGTGTGATGAAGACGCCGAACGCGATACAGACACGATGGACACCTTTATGTGTTCGTCTTGGTATCACTTGCGTTATTTGAGCCCAGACTACGCGCAAGGCCCTGTTGACCCTGAAGAAGAGCAATACTGGATGCCTGTCGACTCTTACACCGGTGGTGCCGAACACGCCACGATGCACTTGATCTACACGCGCTTCTTCCACAAAGCAGCCCGCGACATGGGCATTGTGCATGGCGATGAGCCAATGTTGCAATTGCGCAATCAGGGCCAGATTTTAGGGCCAGACGGCTTGCGCATGAGTAAATCACGCGGCAATGTGGTTGACCCAGACAAGCAAGTTTCGATGTATGGCGCAGACACCGTCCGCGCTTACTTGATGTTCGGCTATCGCTGGAAAGAAGGCGGCCCATGGAGTGACAACAACATTACTGGTGTCAGCCGTTGGTTGCAACGGGCTTGGAACTTGGTTCATGACACAGTTGGTGCGGAAGTGGGCAAAAATGCAGCCAAGAAAGCACGCATGATTGAACGCAAGCAACACCAAACAATTGCGCGCGTCTCAAAGGACATGGAAGCCTTTGAATTCAACACCATCGTTAGTGCGTTGATGGAATTCACCAACACTTTGATCGATGCTAGCAAAGACGCTGCCGGATCTGACGCGTTCAACGACGCGATCCGCGACTTGTTGTTGTTGATGGCACCAATCACACCGCATATCGCTGAAGAATTGTGGGCAGTGATTGGCGGTGGGTTCAGCGTGCATCAACAGTCTTGGCCAACAGCAGACGCTGAAAAAGCCAAAGAAGACGAAATCACATTGGTCTTGCAACACAATGGCAAAACCCGTGACAAAGTCAACGTGCCAGCTGACATCAGCAAAGCAGACGCCGAAGCATTGGCTTTGGAAAATCCAAGTATTATCAAGTTCTTGGATGGCCGCGAACCAAAGAAAGTCATCTTTGTGCCGGGTCGCTTGGTCAACGTGGTTGGGTAGCGCCCCACTACAGCATTAACCCTAAACGGCGGAGTTCTGACACTCCGCCGTTTTTATTTCAGACCCCAACACCTTATGCTTCGATTAGATAAGCTTGTCTACCGCGTAAAAGTTTATGGCGCACATGTGGCCTCATTTTTACTAAAAGTCGGCACGCTCAACAAGTTACCAGCCTTTGCCGCTGCATCAGCACTGATTGTGCAAGACGGCAAAGTGCTGCTGATTGAGCGCTATGATGGCAACGGCCATTGCTTTCCAGGCGGGTTTATTGATAGCAATGAACAACCATATGACGCTATCATCCGTGAAGTACGTGAGGAAACTGGCTATGAAGTGGAATTAGGTGCCGTCTTTGCTGTGCGAAACAATACAGATAAGCCCTGGCGGCATCTAACATCTGTGGTTGTTACCTATGAGGCGACCATTACTGGCGGTGAACTCACGGAATCTGGCGAGGGTATGCCTGTTTGGGTTCCACTAGATCAACTCCCTGCCGACCTATTGAAGGAAACAAAGCTAGCACTGACCGATTACATCAACGCCCAATCGTAGCTGAACAGTAACTATTCACGTCAATGTGGGAGCTTGCGCATCATCAGTGATTTCTACCTGCCCCATCAGACCTGTATGTGTGCGATCAAATGTTATGACACTTCATAATCAGATTGATTATCAGGATCCAAAGGAACCACCTTGGTTCCGATGAAGTAAACAGCAACGCTTTCTATCGCATTGTTACAGGGTTGAACGCCGCGACCA
>JAHDBW010000310.1:2763-3865 GCA_020630175.1 Anaerolineales bacterium | reverse complement strand
TGTCCAGATTAGCACTCTCATGCAGAGAGTGCTAATCTGCTAAAATTTGCACATAATGGATACGCTCACCCCCAGACAGGGCCTCATTCTCAAGTTGATTATTCGCGAGTACAGCGAAAATCCAAAGAAGAGTGGCATTGGCTCTGGCAGCTTATTAGATAAATACGAACTCGGCGTTAGTTCTGCAACCGTCCGCAATGAGATGGGCGAACTAACCAAGAAGGGCATGTTGCAACAGCCGCATACCTCAGCCGGGCGCGTGCCAACTGAAGCGGGCTATCGTTACTTCGTCAACCGTTTGGTGCATGATGATGATCTGACCGATGCCGAAGAACGCACCGTTAGCCATCAGTTCCATCAGGCGCGCATGCAGGTGGATCAGTGGAGCCGTTTAGCCGCGTCAATCTTGGCGCAGCATACGCAGCACGCCGCAATTGTGACCTCGCTACACAGTGAGCAAGCGCGCTTCAAACATTTGGAATTGATCTCCACGCGCGGTCGGCAAGTGCTTGTTGTGCTTGTACTACAAGGCGGAAACGTAAAACAGCAAATGCTGCTGCTCAGTGAACCAGTCGACCAAATTCGACTCTCACGCGTGGCAACCCGCATCACTGAACTCTGCGTAGACATGACCGCCGCAGACATCGACAGCATGCCATTGCCAGACGACCCATTAGAAGAAGAAGTCGCGCAGATTGTGTCTGACATTATGTTTGACTCAAACGCCAATGCCAGCGGTCGCATTTATCGTGACGGCTTAGAAAACTTGCTCAATAACCCTGTCACCGCAAACACCGCTGAAGTCCGCCAAACGTTACAAGTGGTTACAGAGCGCTCCTTTTTAGAGACGTTCTTCTCACAAACGCTAACGCCGAGCATTGGCTCAGTGCAAGTGATTGTGGCTGGTGAAGGCGATTGGCGCGAGCTATCTAATAACTCACTCGTGATCTCACGTTATGGCATTGACAACTTGGCAACAGGCGCGCTGGGCGTGCTGGGGCCAACGCACATGCAGTATGGCCGCGCCATTGGCATTGTGCGTTACGTGTCAGACATGCTCACCAACATGGTCAATGACATGTACGGGGGCGAGCAATCTGCA
>JAHDBW010000310.1:0-2663 GCA_020630175.1 Anaerolineales bacterium | reverse complement strand
ATCTCTTACATAAATCATACAGATCGCCCGTATAGTTACAAAAAAAACAAACACCAAAATTTATCAAACCAACTATGGAAGACGAAAAAGACCCAATTGAAGCTGATGTTGAAGACGTTGTAGATGCAACGGAAGACATTGACGTTGAAGAAGACGTCGAGTTGACGCCAGAACAACAATTTGAAGCTGAACTTGCGCAAGTGCGCCAAGAAGCAGCAGAAAACAAAGATGGCTGGCAACGCACCTTGGCTGAGTTTCAAAACTACAAACGCCGCACCGCAAATGACCTAGTCAATGCGCGTAAAACCGCAGGCGACAAATTGCTCAATCTTTATTTTGAAGTCATTGACGATCTGCACTTTGCCGCGCTAAACGTGCCCGACTTCGACGAAAAAGAAGCAAAATGGGCCAAAGGCGTGTTAGGCGTGTTTGATAAAGCCGTGCGCAAGCTCGAAGCACAAGGCATTAGCCTGATCGACGCCGAACCTGGCACCGAATTTGACCCAATCATTCACGAAGCATTGGTGCAAACGCCAACCGAAGACTTTGAAGAAGGCCAAATTATGAATGTGATCCGTCCCGGTTACAAAACTGAGGATCGCGTCATCCGGCCAACACAAGTACAAGTCGCGAAGTAAGAATCAGCTGTCAACTATCAGTTTGGCTAGCGTGACACAGTGTTTCTGAATGAGCCGAAGTCTTGAACTCACTCATCACCTATCACTTGTCATCCAAAACTTTTATTGAAATTAAACGTAAGCATTTACGACATTACGCATTACAAATTACGAATTAGGAAAAAAACTCATGGGCAAAATTATTGGCATTGACTTAGGAACGACCAACTCAGTGGTCGCAGTGATGGAAGGTGGGGAACCAACCGTAATCCCATCATCAGAAGGCGGCCGCACGGTGCCATCTGTTGTGGCATTGAACACCAAAACCAACGAACGCTTGGTCGGTCAGGTTGCACGCCGTCAGGCCGTCACCAATCCAGACAACACCATTGCCTCTGTCAAGCGCTTTATGGGCCGCAAATTTAGCGATCCAGAAGTGCAACGCGCGCTCAAATTCACCGCTTACAAAGTCTCAGCCGCTGCCAATGGCGATGTGCTGGTTCACATGGGCGACAAAGACTACTCACCGCAAGAAGTTTCAGCCATGATTTTGGCCAAGCTAAAAGCAGACGCCGAAGCTTACCTTGGTGAAGCAGTCACCCAAGCGGTCATTACCGTTCCAGCTTACTTCAACGACGCGCAACGCCAAGCCACCAAAGACGCTGGCCGCATTGCTGGTCTTGAAGTGCTGCGCATTATCAATGAACCAACCGCTTCATCATTGGCCTATGGTCTCGGTGAAACCAATGAAGAAACCATCGCGGTTTACGATCTTGGTGGGGGTACATTCGATATCTCAATTTTGGACGTAGGCGACGGCGTATTTGAAGTGCGCGCAACCAATGGTGACACGCACCTTGGTGGTGATGACTTCGACCAAGCCATCATCGACTGGATGGCAGACAAGTTCAAAGCGGACGAAGGCATCGACCTCCGTAGCGACCGCCAAGCACTCCAACGCTTGCGTGAAGCGGCTGAAAAAGCCAAGATTGAACTTTCAACCGTCATGCAAACAGAAGTCAACTTGCCGTTTGTCACCGCTGACGCAACCGGACCAAAGCACCTCAACTACACCTTGAGCCGCTCTGAATTCGAACGCATGGTTGGCGACCTAATTGATCGTTCACTTGCGCCAATGAAAGCTGCGCTAGATGACGCCAAACTGACCTCATCAGACATTGACCAAGTGGTCTTAGTCGGTGGGATGACCCGCATGCCAGCCGTTCAAGAAGCGGTTCGCAAATTGTTCGGCAAAGATCCACACAAGGGTGTGAATCCAGACGAAGTGGTGGGCGTTGGTGCGGCAATTCAAGCTGGCGTATTGGGTGGCGATGTCAAAGACGTCTTGCTGCTTGATGTAACCCCATTGACCTTGAGCATTGAAACCCTTGGTGGCGTGGCAACCGCGTTGATCGAACGCAACACCACTATTCCAACCAAGAAATCACAAGTCTTCTCAACCGCAGCAGACAGCCAAACCTCAGTTGAAATCAACGTGGTACAGGGTGAACGTCCAATGGCGGCTGACAACAAAAGCCTTGGCAAGTTCATTTTGGATGGTATTCCACCAGCCCCACGCGGCACGCCACAAGTTGAAGTGGCCTTTGACATCGATGCTGACGGTATTTTGAACGTTAGCGCGACCGACAAAGCAACCAACCGCACGCAAAATATCACTATTCACCCATCATCTGGGCTAAGCGATGACGAAATTCAACGCATGACCGATGAAGCTGAACAGTACAAAGCTGAAGATGACGCTCGCAAAGAAGGCGTAGAAGTTCGCAACTCAGCCGAAAGCGCTGCTTACTCAGCCGAACGTGCCATCAACGACTTGAAAGAAAATGGCGACCCAGCCATGATCAAGACCGTTGAAGATAAAGTTGCCGCCGTCCGCGCAACGCTCGAAGGTACCGACAACGACGCCATCAAGCAAGCCACCGACGAACTGTTCGAAGCCACCACCGCACTCAGCACCGCTGCTTACCAAGCAACCGCTGACGCTGGTGATGCGGCTGGCGCAGGCGCTGGTGCCGACGACGCTGC
>JAHDBW010000041.1 GCA_020630175.1 Anaerolineales bacterium | reverse complement strand
TACCCGCTAAACCCTTACACTAAGACATGATTTCCAATTCTAGTATTGCGTTTTATATCTTAATTGCAGTTATTGTATTTGCCATCTTTACTGTGGCGATGTACATGCGCTACAACCTCAGCACGGCTGCGTTTATCACTATTGAGTCATTTTTAGCAGTGTTTATTCTGGCGCTACTAGTGCCGAGCTATATTGATTTAGCGCTCGAATTCTTAGGAGTGAGTGCCAGAGGGGTTTTTATTCTAACGTTAGGGGTCTTAGGTAGTTTTTCGTTGATTTACCGTTTGGCATTAGAAAATACACGTCAAAATCGGCAAATCAATAGCCTTATTCAAGAAATATCCATTTTGCAGTATCGGTTAGACCGTGTTGCACAAGACAATGAGAAAAACTCTTAACGCATGGCTGCTTCTAAAGCCGTAGTGGTTATTGCTGTGTATAACGAAGCTGTTGCCCTGCCAGCAGTGTTACAAGCGATGCCTGATACTGTGGATGTGATTGTTGTCGATGATGGGTCAGCGGATAAGACTGTAGCTGTTGCCAAAGAAAATGGGGCCTATACGATTACGCATCTTGTGAATATGGGGCAAGGGTCTGCGCTTATTACGGGGTTTAGGGCAGCGCTTTTGCATGACTATGACTACATCATTGAAATGGATGGTGATGGACAGCACAACCCTGCAGATATCCCGCGTTTTATTGCGTATTTAGATACAACGCCAGATGCCGATATTCTAATTGGTTCCCGTCTATTAGGGTCTTCTTATCAATCGGAACCAACAATTAGGCGCAAAATGCTGCCATCTGTAAACCAGATGATCAACTGGCTTACGGGATATAAATTGACCGATACAATGTGTGGCTTCCGTGTATTCCGGCGTCAAGCCCTACTCGAGTCTCCTAACGTGCTCTACGATACGCGCGGTACACAATATGTTGCTGCGGAATGGATCATCAAATTTGCTGTTAATAAGCTGACAATCCACGAGATCCCAATTGCGTTAAAAGCGCGTGCACACGGACACTCTCATAAAGGGCTGTTTAAGTATGCTGTCGGGATTATGAGATCCATTGTGAACGGATACTACCGCGTAAAATTTTAGAAAATTACTAAGATATGTAGGCTTTCAAATGCCGTGAGCGACGAGGGTGCCGTAGTCTGCGAAGGGCCTTACCTTCTATTTGCCTAATTCGTTCACGCGTCAATCCGAATTTAGTTCCTACCTCTTCTAGCGTATGCGTTTTGCCATTTTGCAAGCCAAATCGTAAACGAATGATGCGCGCTTCACGCGGTGATAGCGTATGTAATACATCTTCAATTGTTTGGCTTAGCATTAAGTCAGTTGTTGTTTGAGAGGGTGACGGTGTCGTTTCATCCTCAATAAATGATCCGAATTCGCTATCATCATCTTCTCCCACTGGGCGCTCAAGTGAAATTGGCCGCCAAGCAACACGTAACATCCACCGGATCTTGTCTGGGTCTTCATCAAGAATGATTGCAATTTCTTCTGGGCTTGGTTCACGGCCATTTTGTTGTTCAAATTCGCGGGTAATTTTATACAACTGACGCACTCGGTCGTTCATGTGAACTGGTAAACGAATTGTACGCCCCTGATCTGCAATGGCGCGGCTAATTGTTTGTCGAATCCACCAGGTTGCGTAAGTACTAAAGCGAAAGCCCCGCGTGTAATCGAACTTTTCTACGGCTTTCATCAACCCCAAGTTTCCTTCTTGAATTAGATCTAGAAATGGCACGCCGCGATTCAAATAACGTTTTGCGATTGAGACAACTAAACGCGTGTTGGCTCGGATTAAATGGCTGCGGGCTTCATAGCCCTCTTGAATGTCAAAGGATAACTGTTCAAACTCTGCTTGTGTGAGATCTTTACGACTGTTTTTTTCGTTTTCAGCACATTTGCCGCGGCGATAACGCTTAGCTAATTCAACTTCATCTTCTAGATTGAGTAGCGGTACGCGTGACATTTCACGTAGATACAAGCCAATGGTGTCGTCGGTAGAGATTGTTGTTAGGTCTAACAGCAGTTCTTCCGCATCAAATTCAAGATCTGAGGGTTGGGGTTTGACGGCCGGCGCTAAGTCTGTATAAGTTGCCGCTTCTAAATTCTGCGCTGCGGGCTGGACGCTGGCGTCTTCGTCCTCTGTAGACGCGAATAAGAAGGCCATCTCATTCGCTGACCCATTAGATTGTGGGTTGAACATAACTATACCTTTCCTTGGCAATGGTTCTATTGCGTCATATGCTGCAACACAGGTGGCATGTGCGGCAACATAAGATGCCCTTTGTGAAAAAAGGGGGAACACAAAGGCGAATATGTATTGTAAAGACACGTGCAAATGCACGTTTAGATTTTTAACTTGGCAAATAGGCTAGTGTGGCTAGGCCGATTTGTTTAGTTGTCGAGTAGGGATTTTAGAATTGCTAAGCGTGGATCAATATTATCTGATTCACAATCGCAATTTTCAGTATTTTTGTTTGAACCGCACGTTGCGCATAAGCCCTGGCAATCTGTCTGACAGAGAATATGGCTAGGCTCGCTAACGACGAGCAACTCGCGCACTAATGGTCCCAGATCCATTTCACCGCCCTCAGTAATGATGAATTCTTCATCCTGTTTGGCTGGGTAATGGAATGTTTCAATAAGCGGCCCATTGATACGCGTTGGCAGTTCTTTTAAGCAGCGGCTGCAATTGGCAATATGGTCTGAACTTACAATGCCATCTAACTCTAACCCTAATGGGGTGCGAATTGCAGACATCTTGAGCCCAAGATTCGTGACAGTATGACCATCGGCAAAAATTAGTTCTGGAATCTGATACTCAAATTCCCGCGTGAAGCCGATATTTTCTTTAAGTACAAAACCAACTTGTAAGACGAGGGCGGTCGCGTTCATAGGTTACAAATACAACAGACAAAGAACTTAGCCTCATCACACACGCATAACATATTGCGAAAAGACATGCAAAACAATACTGATTTCGGACAGTCGTTTTGGTTAGAACCCAAAAAGGTTCTTGAGGATTTAGTATTTGATACTTGAGAAAGTATCCGTTTAGGGTTGCTAGCTGATTTTTTACTAGCTCATAATTCAACACAGGTGTTTATTTTTAGCGTGAAGAATTCGAAACCGCATTATAATCATCCCTATAAAGCAAGTCAATGTTAAGTCAAATAAGTACGGCTAATTTTTATGCAAGAGATCGTGATTGCAACTCATAATCAAGGCAAAATGCGGGAGTTCAAGGCGCTGTTTGCCGGACTGCCAATTAAGTGGATTTCGCTAGCAGATCTTGATATTCACACCGATGTTGAAGAAACTGGCGATTCTTTTGTTGCCAATGCGCGACTAAAGGCCGAATCCTATGCCAAGCTAACCCAACGTTGGACGCTTGCCGATGATTCTGGGTTAGCTGTAGATGCGTTAGATGGCCGCCCCGGTATTTACTCTGCGCGCTACCCGCAACCAGGCGCGACGCAAGCAGAACAACACGCTGCGCTCTTAGCAGAGTTAGCCGCTGTGCCTGATGCAGCGCGTGGTGCTCAGTTTGTATGCGTGCTGGCTTTGGCAACCCCAATGGGCACGCACCTCACTGAGGGCTTTTGTGAAGGGCGCATTGCCCACGCCCCAGCCGGCACAGATGGGTTTGGTTACGATCCCTTGTTTTACGTACCGAGCGACGGCGTTACCATGGCCGAACTGCCAGCTGCCCGCAAGAATGAAATTAGCCATCGCGCTGTTGCGGTAGGCAATATCCGCTTACTACTTTCTAAAATCCTAAAGCTAGACTAACAACAATATGGTCACAATAAAGCGCGTCACCACTGCACAGGTGCGGCCAATTCGGCATGCTGTTTTGCGCGTGGGGCAGCCCTACGCCAGTACGTTATGGGCTGGTGATGACGCCGAAGGTACGGTTCATTTTGGCGCGTTTGATGCGGACACGTTGGTTGGTATAGCGTCTTTGTTGCTGGCAGACCCGGCAACGCCAGCTGTCAACGCGCAGTTACGCCTACGCGGCATGGCCGTGCTGCCAGACCAACGCCGTAAAGGGCTTGGTAATCAGCTATTAGATGGGTGCTTTGCTTATGCTCAAGCGCATCAGTTCCACGGGATTTGGTGCAACGCCAGAGTCAGCGCGCTTGCGTTCTATGAGGCGTACGGGTTCCAAACCCACGGTGATATGTTTGAGCCACCGTTGATTGGCCCTCACTACATGATGTGGAAAGCTGTTTAAGTTTTTTGCATACCCCCACAAATATGGATGAGCCTAAAATATAGATTGGGTAATGAGCTTATGACCTCACCAGATGCACCGGAATCAGAACGAGGTAGACGGCCTGTCAAGCCTCGGCGAGACCTAATTATGAAAGCGCCAGCCATGTATTATGGCTTAACAGTATTTGATGTGAATTACTTCACTGCACTAATTGTTGGTTTGATTAGTGATTTAGTTGCTGGAAAAGCTGGTTCAATTCCTACTTCTGTGAGCCTAAAAATAACGGCTAACAATAATGTAGTTATCAATGAACATGGTGTGGGGTTACCGATAGAGCACCTTTTAGAAGCGTTTCCTGATGGTAATTTCACCCGCAATGCATCCCAATCTCTAATAGAACATAGCCTTGACTGGTTATATACGGGTGGAAGAATGCGGAAAGACGACTTTGGCTATTTATATTATGAAGGCTATCTTTTGAATCTGCTTTCGACGTCTTTTGAAGTAAAGACCTGGCATATGAATAAGTTATATAGACTGGGTTATGAGCAGGGTAATGTCACAACCCCACTTACATTGCAACCTGAATCGATTGAGCTTAGTAGCTCCTCAGGATCTGAAGTTCTTATTAGACCTGATCTTTCACTTGTGAGTGCGACTCACCTCGAGGGAGCTGACATCGCCCTCAAACTTGCTGATTTACAGCTTCAACATCCTGAGACACAGATTGAAGTAGATGTCTACAGTTGACCCTCTAATGTTATTACGCCGCCTGACACGCCGGACAGTAATACAACCGTCGACTACCCGCTTGAATCTTCAAAATCTCCGTGCCGCAAGTAAAGCATGGTAATTCATCCCGATTGAACACATACCAGCGATATTGCCGATAGGAAAGCTCCAACGCTTTGCCACGTTTGATCGTTTCGTCGTCTGCGGTTAGGCCGCGTGTTTCGTAAGAGCGGCGCGTGAGGTTGAATGACGCCGCGCCGAGCGCATCAAGTTGTTCAGGCGTGCAGTCCATTGGGCGTTTGTCTGGATGGACGCCAGCCACAAATAGAATCTCACTGCGTAAATAGTTCCCCAACCCAGCCAGAAAGCCTTGATCTAGCAAGAGCGACGTTAGCTTTTTACGGGCAAACTTTTTATCGTGAAAGCGCGCCTGTGTGACGGCAACATTCACCTCTGGCCGTAGCAAGTCAGGTCCAATCTTCTTGATAAAGCGATGGTCGGCAATGTCTTCATCTCCAAGCACTTCAATTTCAGAGGCTGAATAGAGCAGCGCCATTTTGTCTGCGGTGCGGATTTCAAGCCGTAGGCTGCGCTTGGTGTCTGGATAGTCGCCGCTGTCTGCAATTTGCCACACGCCATAAAGCTGGTTGTGGCTATAGATATTCATGCCATTGTCAAACCGCGTGAGCATGGCTTTGCCATACGTTTCTACCGCCGTGACGGTATGCCCCGTGAGCTCATCGGCGGCAATGCCAAGGTGCTCAAAGGCAAACCAGACTTTGGTGGTGGGTTTACCAGCAATGGCGTCTTGTACGGCGTCTGCCGCGAGTCGAATTTCGGGTCCTTCAGGCATGCGTAATTTCCAATAAATAACAGCCAATAATCAATTGTCAATTCATTATTGTTTGAGTGTTAGAATCATTTCAAAATTGTACCGCTTGCTATTGCTGTGTACACATTCAAATCCGAAACATAATTTACGAATTAGCTCCCCATGTCAGATAAACAAATCATTTTTTCAATGTATAAAGTCGGTCGGGTTCATCCGCCGAATAAGCATGTGCTCACTGATATTTCACTGAGCTTTTACTACGGCGCAAAGATCGGCGTTCTCGGTCTAAACGGGGCTGGGAAATCTACCCTCCTGCGCATTTTAGCGGGTCTTGATGACGACTACACCGGTGAAATTACGCGCTCCAAAGGCTACCGTTTTGGCATGCTAGAGCAAGAGCCACAGCTTGATGAAACCAAGACCGTCAAGGAAGTTGTGGAAGAAGCCGTCCAGCCAATTGTCGATATGATGAAAGAGTTCGACGCCATCAACGAGCAATTTGCCGACCCTGATGCGGACTTTGATGAATTGCTAGCCAAGCAAGGCAAATTGCAAGATGAGCTAGACCGCCTTGATGCATGGAACCTAGACACCAAGCTTGAAATGGCAATGAACGCACTGCGCTGCCCGCCAAGTGACCAGCCAGTCAAGCACCTATCTGGTGGTGAACGCCGCCGGGTTGCGCTCACGCGTTTGCTGCTAATTGAGCCAGAAGTCTTGCTGCTTGATGAACCAACCAACCACTTGGATGCTGAATCGGTTGCGTGGCTTGAAAAACACTTGCAACAATACAAGGGCACTGTCATCGCCGTTACGCATGATCGCTATTTCTTAGACAACGTTGCGGGTTGGATTTTGGAACTAGACCGCGGTCACGGTATTCCGTGGAAGGGCAATTACAGCTCTTGGCTAGAACAAAAACAAGATCGGCTAGCCCAAGAAGAAAAGTCTGAATCTAAGCGCCAACGCACGCTACAACGCGAGTTGGAATGGATCAAGATGTCGCCAAAGGCCAAGCAAACGAAGGGTAAAGCCCGTGTGACAGCGTACGAAAAGCTGCTCGGTGAAGAGTATCAAAAAGTGCGCGAGAACTTAGAAATTTACATTCCACCAGGCCCACGCTTGGGTGATATTGTGTTTGAAATCAAAGATCTCACAAAAGCCCATGGCGATAAACTGCTGATTGATGACCTTGATGTGGTAATCCCACCGGGGGCAATTGTTGGCATTATCGGCCCGAATGGGGCGGGTAAATCAACGTTCCTGAAGATGCTAACCGGCCTCGAAACGCCAGACGCTGGCTCTATCAACCAAGGGTCAACGGTCAAGTTGGCTTATGTTGACCAAAGCCGTACGTTAGACCCTAACGCAACGGTTTGGGAAGAAATTTCTGGCGGGAATGACAACCTGTATTTAGGTGAAAAGAAAGTCAACTCGCGGGCGTACTGCTCAAGTTTCAACTTTGCCGGTGGCGACCAACAAAAGAAAGTTGGGAAGCTGTCTGGTGGGGAACGCAACCGCGTCCACCTTGCCAAGATGCTGACCGAAAGTGCCAACGTTATCTTGTTCGATGAACCGACCAATGATTTGGATGTCAACACCTTACGGGCACTTGAAGAAGCTGTAGAAAACTTTGCCGGTACCGCCGTTGTGGTTAGCCATGATCGCTGGTTCCTAGACCGGGTTGCCACGCACATTATGGCGTTCGAAGGCGATAGCACCATCAACTGGTTTGAAGGCAACTGGTCAGACTATGACGCCGACCGCCGCAAACGCCTTGGCATCAGCGCCGACACCCCAACGCGGATCAAGTACCGCAAACTCAAAGACTAGAAAAAGCAGTTAGTCGTCAGCGTTCAGCGGTCAGCCTATTCGTAAACAACAACGGGGCTGGCTGCTGATTGCTAGCCGCTAATTGCTTTTCCGCTCCCCCACCATGTTGTATTTATTTTTTGCTATCTTTGGCTCTGTGTCAGTTGGACTGTTGCTGAAATTTGGCGAACAGCGTGGCAACGATAAGCTTGTGATGGTGGCGGCGAATTATCCGATTGCAGTGTTAACCGGCAGCCTTGTGTTGCTAGCCCAAGGCGGTTGGCACCAGCCCAGCCTATTTACTTTGGCGTTGGGCATGGGCGGCGGCCTTATTTGGCCGGCAACATTATTCCTGATGACCCACAGTTATCAAACAAATGGCGTGGCGATTACCTCTGCATTTGTCCGCTTATCGCTAGTTGTTCCGCTTACATTTGCGCTGGTTTTTCTCCAAGAATCAATTCGGCTGACCCTAATTGGCGGGCTTGCGTTAGCGGTGGTGGCCGTTGCCTTACTGTTTCCGCGCAATAAACCCGCAGCAACCACAGACTCCCGTTCGGTTTGGGTGTTGCCCATCTTGATTTTGATGCTGGGATTTGTCGATGTGTGGAGCAACTTGTTTCATACGTTTGGCAACGCGCCAGAGAAAGGGGTCTTCCTCATTCTAATTTTTGCAATGGCAGCGATCGTCTCTTGGGCCGTTGTTTTGCTCCAGGGGCGCCCTATTCAACGGCAAGCCGTGCTAATTGGAATGGTGGCCGGTGCGCCTAATTACCTCATTACGTTTTGCCTTTTGCAAGCCCTAAATCAACCTTTATTTGCGCAACGTTCCGCAATTGTGTATTCCACCTTCTCTGTTAGCACGCTGGTTGCATTGGTTTTAGCTGGTGTCATTATCTGGCGCGAGTCGGTGACAAAGCTACAGTGGGCTGGTGCCGTCTGCGCTGTGTGTGCAATTTTGCTTTTGAATGGATAAGTAATACTCTTATGATCAATATTTTTTCACCACCTGGTGGGCCGCCACAAACACCTCGTCCTAGCCCAGAAATTTATGGAATTATGGGTGAGGAGAACATCTTCAAAATGCTGTATGACTTTTATGTAGAGCTTGGCAATAGTGATATCAAAGCGATGTTCCCCGCAGATTTGAAGGAAGCTTCGGAAAAGTCAGCAGCGTTTTTTGTGGGGTTTTTAGGTGGACCGCCGCTTTATCACCAGCGTTATGGCAACCCAATGATGCGCGCTCGCCATATGAAATTTCCTATCAACGCCCATGCGCGGCAAGTCTGGCTAGACTGCTTTGACAAAGTTCTGGAGAATGCAACTGAAGATTACAATTTTCCGGCCGAGCACCTGCCGGACTTTAAAGCATTTTTGCATGGCTTTTCTACATGGATGGTCAACCGCGAAGGGTAACTTGACGGTTGCATGCTGTCTATATCAATAGGTGTCTAGGCTAGATAAAATTTTATGATCAATATTGAAAATCCAACCAAGCTAATCGCACAGCTCCAAGACGTTGCCCGGCAGGCGGGTGCCAAAATTATGGAGGTGTATCACGCCAGTGCAGAAACCAGCTTCAAAAATAAAGCCGATGGATCTCCGGTAACGGTGGCAGATGAAGCTGCTGAAGCTGTCATTCTTCCCGCGCTGAAAATGCTCGCGCCGGAAATTACGATTATTTCTGAGGAGAATGCAGCCAGCCATAATTTAACGCCGCCTGATCAATTCTTTCTCGTTGATCCATTAGATGGCACCAAAGAATTTTTGCGGCGTGATGGGCTAGGCTCATTTACTGTCAATATTGCCTTGGTAGAACATGGTGCACCAGTGTTGGGGGTGGTTTTTGCCCCAGCATTGAATCGAATGTTTAGCGGGATTGTTGGCCAAGGTGCTACCGAGACCACGGCTGATAATATGCGTTCAATCTCAATTCGGCCTGTTCCTGCGACTGGTGCAATTGCTGTCGCAAGCCGCTCACATCGTGATGCAGAAACAAATCAGTGGTTAGAAGACAACGGAATTGTAGATACAATTTCAACAGGCTCTTCCTTGAAATTTTGCTTGGTGGCCTGTGGCGATGCCGATGTTTACCCACGGTTTGGTCCCACAATGGAGTGGGACACTGCAGCGGGTGATGCCGTGTTGCGTGCTGCAGGCGGTAAGGTGACTAATCCGGCTGGTGATCTATTTCAATATGCAAAGAAAGATTATCGTAACAGTGCATTTGTGGCGCATGGTGGTCTCTAGCGCTATTGTTAATAGTTGAATTATGTCAATCAACCCAGAGATCATCCATCTGCTAAAGACTGCCCAGCATGTCGCTATCCTGACTGGCGCAGGTGTTTCGGCTGAAAGCGGTGTCCCGACGTTTCGCGATGCGTTTTCTGGCCTCTGGGAAGATTTTGATCCAACGGAACTTGCAACGCCCGAAGCCTTTCTAGCCAATCCAAAGATGGTGTGGGACTGGTACGCCATGCGCCGCACTATGATTGGTGAAGTCGCCCCAAATCCCGGCCACCATGCCCTCGTCGCGCTAGAAAGCATCGTTCCAAAGCTTACGCTAATTACCCAGAATGTAGACGGCTTGCATCAGGCTGCTGGTAGTCAGGCTGTCTTATGCCTACACGGAAATTTACAGCGTGTGCGCTGCTTTTCTAATGGGCATTATGTAACAGAGTGGGCAGAGACAGACTCTGTGCCAGTTTGCCCAACCTGTGGTGATATGTTGCGGCCAGACGTGGTTTGGTTTGGCGAAAACTTACCCGTTTTAGAAATTGAAACAGCCTTTGCCGCCGCTGCTGATTGCGATGTGTTTTTGGCGATTGGCACCTCTGCGCTTGTGCATCCAGCCGCATCGTTGCCGATTGAGGCGCTCAAGCACGGTAACCCTGTTATTGAAATCAACCCAGAAGAAACACCGCTTACTCGCTCCGCCACGTATCAACTAAACGGCCCATCTGGCGTGATTTTGCCTGAACTTGTGGCTGCAATTACTTAGGATTACTTTATAATCCGTCGCTACGTCTTACGCAATTGACATTTCCCTAGCGTTGGCATCTATATAGCGTAGGGATTACTTGTGCAAATCAGCACGTGAAATCCATGAAACTGCGGTAAGATTTCAACTAATTTAGGCGCTTTCTACATGATATTAGACTCTCTCGAACGCTATCTCCCCGGCTTTATTATTGCAATTGCGCTGTGGGGGGTCTTGAATATATCCCGCAGTTTGACGACCCGTTCACGGGCGCAGCGGGAGTTGTTTTACCTAACCCGACGCGATATTATGCTCGGCGCATGGCGCGCAGGTATTACTGGATTTGGCTTGCTACTTGGGGCAGGCTTCTTGTATTTGTTGGGACCAACGCTCATTCAGCTTATTCGCGACCCAAATACAGTCCGTGTAGAAGTGGGTGATATCGCACTAGGTGGCCCAGACCTAACAACTGTGGCTCAGACACAAGTGGCAGAAACTGCCGCAGCGGTCACGCCAACTCCAGAAGAAACGCCAACGCCGGAAGCGACACCAACCATTACGCCTGAGCCAACGGTTGGCTTCCCTGATTTTCCGGTGACACCCGGCTTCCCAGCGGAATTTACAGAGCCTATCAATCCAGAAATTGAGCCAGCAGAAGGTATTTTGTACGGCCCATTGATTTTTGGAACCGGCTTTAATGACGACCTCACCATTGAGAATGAAGCATCGTATTTTGATGTTCCATTCCTAAGTAGCGCCAAAGACTTACAGGGGTGGTTCTCTTATACCGGCATGCAACCGGGCGTCCAGTGGACTGAAACCTGGTATAGAGATAACTTCCTCTTACACGTCACAACCATCCCTTGGAACGGCGTTGAAACGGGCTATGGATTTGTGGACTACAATCCTTATCAAGATGGCCAAGAATGGGAAACCGGCTTCTACCGCGTAGACGTTTATGTTGGTGACCAGCTTGTTCAATCTGGTGAGTTTGTGGTTGTAGACCTACTAGATGACGGGCCAGTGTTTGACGATGGCAGCACAGAGGAAGAGGCCGCACCAGCCGAAGGTGAAGAAGCAGCACCAGCCGAGGCCGATGCTGCTGTTGAAGGCTAAGCTAAGCGCCTAACTCGACTGCAATTTGCGCCGCAATCGCGGCGTTTTGCTTTAAGAAGGCCATGTTGGTTTCCACACTTTCGCCACCAGTCAATTTAGCAATACCAGATAGTAAAAATGGCGTTAGGGCTTTACCATGCACGCCCTGTTCTGCGGCCTGTGCCATCACTTCATTGATTGCCGCTTCAGCATCTTTCGCATCCATCGCAACTGCTTCTGGCACCGGAACCGTCACCAAAATGCCAGATTTCAACCCATATGCGCGCTGCTGCCGCACAATATCTGCAATCTCGGCCGGCGATTCAGCCCGGATTTGCAGCCCAATGCCACTTTCACGCGTAAAGAATGCGGGTAACTCATCTGTTTGGTAACCAATCACGGGCACACCGTATGTTTCCAAAACTTCCATTGTAGCGGGTAGGTCTAAAATAGACTTTGCGCCAGCACAAACCACAACGACGGGCGTTTGTGAAAGCTCGATCAAATCAGCAGAAATATCCCAATTTGAATCGCGGTGCACCCCGCCAATGCCACCAGTTGCGAAAACGCTAATCCCAGCCTTTTCAGCCAGCAGCATGGTAGATGCGACTGTGGTTGCGCCATGCTGTTTACGGGCGCTTACAGCTGCTAAATCGCGCCGACTGACCTTCACCACATTTCCCGCAGTGGCTAGGGTATTCAGGGTTGTTTCATCAAGGCCAATTTGCACTTGACCATCAATCAAAGCAATGGTGGCTGGCGTAGCGCCGTTGGCAGAGACAACAGCCTCCATTTCAGTTGCCAACGTCAGGTTTTGCGGGTAAGGCAAGCCATGCGAAATCACAGTGGATTCAAGCGCAACTAAGGGAGTGTTTGCCTGTTTCGCTGCGGTAACAGCAGCACTATAAGTAAATAAAGACATGTTGTAAGTTGTAAATGCGGTTGCGCGGCAGCCTGCCGCGTAAAGAGATTGATTAATAGAGTGGCTCGTCACCGATGTTGGCTGGGCCAACGCGTTCACGTAAGTTCGCCGCCAGTGTTAAGGCTTGGATGGGGGCTTTATCACCCAAGCGGATGTTAAGTGCTTCTAATTGGTCAGCATACTCTGCAAGCACATGCCAGAGCTTGAAGTCATCTAAATTTTCAGGATCTTGCGTGTCAAACCACGCGATGACTTCTGTAAGCAGACTGCCGTATTCTTCACTATAAGATTTGAGATATTGCTCTTGCATCAGCTGCGGGCTAGATTTGATTTCTTGTAGCCAGTCATTTTGCCAACGTTCAATTTGATTAGTGTCAATATCAAGCGCATCGGCACCTTCTAGCATGCCAACGCCAACCCAAACGATTTGGGTGCCAAATTTTTCAAACACGTCGCGCACAACTTTGCGGTAAAACAAATTTGTTAGCTTTGTGCGGAATTTACTGGTGGCGCCCGGTTGCAAAAGCTCATCTAGGCTGTGTTTACGTAACTCTTGGCTTAATTGGGTTTTGACATGTTCTGCCACCATCTGACCCCATTTTTCGCCTAGGTCTAAGTCTTCAGTTAGCTCATCGTCCTTTGGCATAATGCCATGCGGGCCAATTACAAAATCACGCTTAATCACTTGCCCATACACCACCCGGCGCACGGCTTCATCTTCAAACGGATATGGGTTTGCGGGCGAGCTAGTTTGATGCCGCGCAACACGGTATCGAATTTGAATATCAGTAAGCACTAACCCAAGACCATCACGCGTGGTTAGCTCCATAGATGGCACCCGAATTTGGTGCTCACGCAAGTCAACAATTTCACGTAAATGTTCGTATCCATCTAAGCGATGGCGCTTCATGCTGCGTCCGCCAGCGCCCTGCGCACGCGGGATAACTTCTGTGCTTTGGTCAATCCGTTCAAACAATGCGGCGTTGCCTAAATGCACAGATACATACCCCGGTCCGCCAATTTTGAAGAGCGGCCCGTCTTTATCGCGTTCACTCACTTTGCCGTTTGCAATCGTGATGCTGGGCAAGCGCGACCCAAAGAGCGTGCTAGTCAGCGCGCCACTACCGAATAAGGCTGCGTTTAGGTAAGGGAAGCCAGCGCTGCGGTCTTTCATTTCAAACAGATCTGCAAGGTAGGCTGATCCAATTTGCAGCGCAATCCAAATCCCGGCAAAGAAGAAGATAAAGTGCTTCAGCACATGTAAGCTGAATAGCGCCCAGATAATTTGCGACAGCACAACAGCTACGGGCGAAACCACATATACGACGAAGTTATTCGCGAGTGAAAATGCCCAATCTGGCGTGGGGACGCTCCCTTGCCCTAAGCCAAGGAAGATCCAGATCGAGAAGAATGCAAAGCACGCCACAAACCCAACCAAACGCCCTAGAAAGCGGCTGTCATTGCGAATGCCTGCACTACCAATGTAGAAAATAATCAGGAATGCTAAAACGGCTAACACGGTAAATGGGATGATCAGTACCGCCAGCACTTGCGGATTGATAAACCGCCAAAGCACCGTCAGCAATACCACCGAGCCGCGAATCATCAACGCGAGCATGTCTGTAACCGCATCTGACAACCACTGAGGGCGCGGTTCTTGTTCGACAACTGCGGTAAACAGCCAGTAAATGCCAAAGACCAGCATTAACAGCCGGTAGCGCAGCTTTTCACCAGCTTCTGTGCGGGCCAAAATTGTTGCAACCGATACGTTGCGTTGTAGTCCTCTCAGGCGGCGTCGATTCATTACGAATTATCCCGGCGCCAACCGCCATCATCATTGACCGTGCGCAACCATTTGCGCATGGCTTCGATCGTACGCAGGTGCGGCTCAACTTCACGCACAATACTTGGCCGATCCGTAGCATCTACCGCCTGATTGATAAGCCGTGTCAAGATTGCTTTATCAGAAAGGAGTTCTGGTTCTGGGATTGCTTCTGTCAGCGTGCGGATAAAGTCATGGCGCGCTTGCGTTTCGCCTTGGCGGCGTTTACCGCTAATTTCAATATCGGCACTGGCGGCACGCTCACTTGAATTGCGCTGCCACCGCTCGCGCCATTGGTCTTTGAATTTTTCTTGCAGGTCTTGGGGCACGCGTACATTGCGGATTTCTACTGAACGCACGGCAATGCCACGTTGCTTCAAGACATTACGCTCAATTGGGCCAAAATCGATTTGGGTGGTGTCATTTGCACCGGCTGACATCCGCTGAAATAGCGTTTCTTGTAGTTTTTGATACGGGGTGCCTTGATCTAAGGTGTCTTCTTGGTCTGGGAAAAGCTCATTGAGTTTGTAGTTCAATAGCAGTTCGCGCCATAAATCAACCGCAACTTGAATTGGCAGGTCAGACCAACGCGCGTTTTCATGCGCTTCTTCAACAGCCTCGCCACCGTAAACCGCAGCGAATGCGCTTTGTTCTTCAAAAAAGTATGGCGGGCCGCTTTCGTCGCTCCAATTGCCTAGCTTGTCGCCGTGCTCATTGCCCCGTGCCAACATAAACCGCACGATGATATCTGACTTGAGCTCAATGCCATCCCGCGTCCGGGCATTGGCACCAAACACTTCATAGACATGTTCACGCAGTTCTAGCGAGTCACGCAGGCGTTGGCCGCGCTCTAAGAACACAACCCCTGGCCCAAAAGAGTTTACATAGCGGGTGGCGGTTTCAATCACAACTGCATTGCCGGGATAAACCAAAATCACGCCAGGGCCCATGCGCTGCTCTTCACCACGGTTGGCAATCACTTCGCCATCTTTGACCACAAACACTGGCTCATTTGCGCGTGACATAAAGCCAGACATGCGCTGCCGGGCTTTGTTCCGGTCTTCATCTGTGGTGACTGGCAACACAAACTGGCTGGTTATATAAATCAAGACAATCGTCACGCCTATGACAGTCAAAATGTCATAGGTGGCCATAATTAGGCTATAACCAGTGAAATACCACAGCACCCCTAAGGCAATCAGCGTTAAGACAATGCGCAGCGCAATTTGTTGCGTACGCTGGCGGGCATCTTGGGCGCGACGACGTTTCTTGCTCATGCTTTCTGCCGTTTTTGGCGTGACGCCAACCCTGTCCAGACAAAGACCAATGGCGCTAGATAGCTGACCCAAAAGCCTACAAGTGCATAGCGTACAAAGCGTAATGCGAAGCCGATCGGTGAGTTTTCTGGCGCAAGTGGTTCAAAGACGATATCTAAGCCTAGCCAGATGCCAGCCAATACTGCCGCGCCAATCACATAGCGCAAGATCTTCTTGAAAACGGAGCCTGTGGCGCTGTAACGCAAATCGCGGCGCATCAAGACATATCCGGCTAACGCCCCAAACAGCACGCCACCATCGGTGACATATCCATTCATAGAAAATGCGTGATGGGCATGATCTAACCAAATCGGCGCTTTGCTAAGTATCACAACAACCGCGCCAACCGTAATAATCACAGCTGAAAATAAAAATGCGTAAAAAATGGCACGTCCGGGTTTGCGCAAGCCTAGCGTGGGTGGCAAAACCCGCTGCCCAACAAGCACCAAAAACAAAATAATGATTGCCAAGCCCCAGCCAAGCGCGATGTCACTGGGGAAATGCACCCCTAAATACACGCGTGAAATACCAACGAGTAGCACCAACGTCAGCACAGCCGCCCAAAGCCAAGTTTTTTTATAGAAAAGGGCGATGTAGCCCCAGAAAGTGAGGGTGCCACTTGCGTGGCCTGAAGGCGTACTAAAGCTAGAAGAACCAATCGGACTCAGTAGATCAACCGACTCATAAGCCCAGTAAGGCCGGGGCAAATGGATTGCCTGCTTGAAGTACGTTGTAGTGACATCTGAGAGGCCTGCGGCAAACATTGCCCAGAGTCCTAATTGCGGGTTCACACACCAATATAAAAAGGGAATGATGAGCATATAAAACTCAAAATTACCGGTTAAGGTGATAACCCACATCGGCAAATCCAAAGCTGGACTAAACGATTGCAGCCAATGGATTAGTGGGAGTTGCCATTCAAACATGTGTTGATAGTGGTTAAGGTAGCCAAATTCTGGTTGATTATGATCAGTGCTCTTGTTGAGCGTACTTGACTCAGTAGGGGCTTGTCAAAAGCAGCCGATCACACAGCAAAAATGCTGCTGGCGTAATTTTACCCGACTCGGGGTTGGTGGCTGGTTTGAGGAGGGTGTTCGCGTTGTGCTGGGCATTACAGGCGACGCATCCAAGCCATTTATTGCTTAGTTACACCGCATGCTCATCAATAAATTCACAGATCGCCGCAAACACCGCTGGCCGTTCTGGATAGTCATTCCACAAAATCAAGTGCCCCCCACGATGCAACGGTAAGGTATCCACGCGCGCGCTGCCTAACAGTTCTACAATCGTATCCATATTATGGAAAGGCACAACCTCATCATTTTCAGCATGGATTAGAAATGCTGGGGCTGTCACCTGCGGCAACACTTGCTCCACAATTTCTACATAGGCAATCATTTCTGGAATTGCATGCAGCGGGTAGACCTTATACCGGTGCGCCCAGACGGGGTCGGTTATATCGTCGCTGCCCAATTTCGGCGAAAACTTTTTGACCGGCCAAACCATACCCGCTAAGCGCGTTTGAATTGTGCGCTCAATTTCCGCTGGTGCCGCACACACCACTAAAGCATGTGGGTTTGTTTGGGCTGCCAACAGCATGGCCGTCGCGCCGCCCATCGAAAGCCCCACCAGCATAATTTTTTCACACTGTTGCGCGAGAACGTAATATGCATCTAGGGCGGCAAAGTACCAATCCCACCATTGCGAGCGGTTCATATCGGCGGCCTGCGTGCCGTGGTGCGTTAGCCGTGGTGCATAAACTGTGAAATCACGCTTCACTGCTAAATATTCGCAGAGTGGCCGCACTTCTTCTGGAGACGCAGTAAATCCGTGTAAAACCAACACGCCAACTGCGTTGCCACGATGAAAAAAAGGCTCAGCGCCCGGAAGTAAAGATGGAATTTCCATAGTTGGTATTGATTAGCCTAAGTACAATAAATCGCGAGACAAAGTGGTTAGACTTTCAGCGCCAGTTTCTGTAATCACTACATCATCCTCAATGCGGATGCCGCCCAAATCTGGGATATAGACGCCGGGCTCTACTGTAAACAGCATGCCGGGTTCTAGTGCTAATAGGCTGCCTTCTTTCATATCTGGCTCTTCATGGGTTTCCATGCCTAAGCCATGACCTGTCCGGTGAATAAAGTATTGATCTAGTCCGGCGTTAGCAATTATGTTACGGGCGGCGCGGTCTACATCTTGACCGGTTGCCCCTGGTTTTGCTGTTGCTCTTCCTTGTACATTGGCAGATAGCACTGCTTCATAAGCCCGCTCTAAACGTGGTGAGATATCAAGGCCTGCAATAGCGACTGTACGCGTAATATCTGAGAAGTAATGGTTAGCAGATGCTCCCCAATCGATTGTGACGAGGTCACCAGGTTGGAGCGCATAGTCTCCCGCATTTGCGTGTGGATTCGCGCCATTTTTGCCAGCGGCGACAATGGGCGGGAACGGAAACTCACCTGAGCCATGCCGTAATAATTGCAAGGTGATTTCCGCGGCAATGCTTTGCTCTGTCACGCCGGCTTTGATGGCCGGGAGTGTTGCATGCCAAGCATCTTCTGCAATTTGAACAGCTTGCCGTACAGCGGCTAAGTCTGAGGCGTCTTTTCTCATTCGCAATTCTGCAAATACAGCGTCCGCATTATTGGTTTGGGGGGCGTATATTGTTTTCCCCATGTAGTCCAGCTCTAAGAATCGCATCCGGCGGCCTTCGACACCTAAGCGGGTTGTTGCTGATAAGTCTAAAGCACCTAGCGCTCTCGTAAACGCTGCGGAGGGGCCGGTCTCATCTGTGTAGCTGAAGATTTCAAAATTTAGCGGGCTGCTTGCACCCTTAGCAACTTCTAAGCTGGGTACAATCAGCACCGGCTGGCCTTTTATAGGGAAAAACGCAACAACAGGACGTTCACTCAGGTGGAAATCTAGTCCTGTAAAGTACACCATGTTTGGGCCAGGAATGACTGCTAAGCAGTCTAACTGGTTTGGCTGCGCGTATTGTAATAATTTTGAAATACGATGTTGATACATAGACATAAGCGATTACGCGTAACGAACAGCTATCTCGCCTTTATATTTTTCCCAGTCCTCGTCGCTTTCTAACGTGATGACTTTGAAGCTTTCGGCATAGTCCATCTCTTTGCCTTTACCGTTTTCGCTGGCCCATTCTCGCAGCATGTCTACGGGGGCACCTTCTCGGAATTGGCTGGCGTGCTGTTCAAGCGCTTCGCATTTTGTGGCCATGGTTTCGGTGATATTGACAGACGTTTCTGCATCTGTGCCAAACATCATGATATAGACTTTGCGCGTTTTGAAGGCAACTAAACCTTCTTCCTCTAGTTCTTCAAATAGATTGGGTTGCCCCGCTGCTGGAAAAACCGCATCAACACAACACAGACCTACAGCCCGATGGTCAGGGTGATTGATGTAAGTATCTCGTACAAATAAGGCGTGTGGATTGAAGGTAATCACGACTTCAGGCTTGAAGCGTCTGATTTCACGAACTAGGCGCTTTCTTAGATCCATGGTTGCCTCAACCATGCCGTCACGTTCACGGAAAAACGTAACGTCTGCATCTGGACTAACAACCGCTGCCGCAGCACGTTGTTCACGCTCGCGGATTTCTATGGCCTCTTGACGACTAATTTTTGGGTCGGCAATTCCAACATCACCGCTAGTGACCAGAACATACGCAATCCGAGCGCCATGTTTAGCCCATAAAGCCAGTGTTCCTGCACAACCAAACTCTGCGTCATCGGGATGCGCAACGATCACCATTGCGCTTTCGGGTATATATTTAGACAAAATTGTTACTCCTGTGGGTTTTATGATATGTAGATTTTACACTTTTGGCGCTAAACGACCCTAATATTTTGGTGTTTAAGAAATATTAGAGACTTATCCACAGCATCGTCAATGTTGACAAGACTTGCCCAGTTTACGACTCGTCAATTTCTACATATTTCACAGGCCAGAGCTACGTTACACTAATAGACCGCGTATTGTGCATTTGCACGGCGCATGGTCTGTATGACACCGATATTATCTTGGCCTACAACACGCACGCTGCGCCCGTGGCAGCAAACTGCTTTTGAGCGTTGGCACGCGAGTGCTGCGCTCAATTTTTGCGTTGAAGCAACCCCTGGGGCTGGGAAAACGACCTTCGCGTTGAAATGCGCCCACTTTGGCCTAACCCAAAAGACATTCCGGCATGTGGTTATTGTTTGCCCAACCGAGCACCTGAAAATACAGTGGATGCGGGCGGCGCACGGCGTAAGTATTCAACTTGAACCGCGCTGGGATGGCCAAGCGTGGATTGCTCCAGATATGCATGGCATTGCGATTACTTATGCGCAAGCGGCACGGCGGCCTCAGGCCTTGGCAAAAATTTGTAAACAAACGCCAACGCTGGTTATTTTTGATGAGGTGCATCACGCGGGCAGCAATCTCGCTTGGGGAGACGGGTTGGAAGTCGCATTTTTAGACGCCAAACAACGCCTCTTGATTACGGGAACGCCCTTCCGAAGTGACGACAATCCCATTCCATTTATTCAATATATTGATAATGTGGGCCATAGCGATATGACGTATGGCTATGCAGAGGCGTTACGTGACTCTGTTGTGCGTCCGGTTGTGTTCCATACCTTTGATGGTCAGTTTGCGTGGCAAGGCAAGCATGAGGGCTTTAGTGTGAATGCTGCCGCTCGGTTAGACGCGGTGCAAGCGGCGAATCGTATGCGCGTGGCGCTTGGGGCAAACGGTGGCTGGGTGAAGACGGTTTTGACCGAAGCGCACCGTAAATTGACGGATATCCGCAACGGCGAGCACCGTGATGCAGGCGGCCTGATTATCACCAAAGATAAAGAGCATGCGCGCCAAGTGGCCAAGGTGCTTTATAGCATGACCGGCGTAGAGCCGGTGATTGTGCTGTCTGATAGTAACAAGGCCTCACAGCATATTAAGTCGTTTGCGGTGTCGCAGAAGCCGTGGATTGTGGCGGTCAAGATGGTAAGTGAAGGGGTTGATATTCCGCGCTTACGCGTATTGGTCTATGCCACGAACGTGCTAACTAAGATGTACTTTCGGCAGTCTGTGGGGCGCATTGTGCGGATTCAGGCGCATCTAAAAAGAGACCAGCATGCACATTTCTTTATGTTACGTCTGCCCGTATTGATGGAGCACGCGAAGGAAATTGAGAATGCCGTGCAGCACATTGTGGATGAGCGGTCTAAGCACACTGAAGATCGTGAGTTTGAACGCGATGAAAAAGAGCCAGAGCAGCTTAGCTTTGACCTATTCCAAACGTCAAGCGGCGAGGCGAGTGATGTGGTGTATAACGGCACTGTTATTGCGCGTGATGCGTATATCCAAGCCAGCTTATTTCCAGATGTTGTAGAGCCTGCTGTTATTGCTTATAAACGCAAAACAACAGATCCTTTGCCTGAGTTGCCAGCGCTTACCCCACCAGAGACGCTAGCGATTGCAGAGCAAAAAGAAAAGCTACGCGTGACTTTACGCAACATCGTCGGCAGCTATGCCCATCGGACGAATGTAGAGTACCGTGATGTTTACGCCATCCTCAAGCGTAAATTTGGTAAATCAATTGCAAAGTGTAGCGTCGCTGAACTTGAGAAACGGATTGAATTCCTCAGAGAGCTATAGGATTTGGGCATTTGTCCGATAAAGTCTGCTACTTTATCTGTGAAAAATCCCTTACCACTGCCCCTGCCTGCCAAGTAAACTTTATAAGAGACAGAGAAGCGACATTATTGACTGTAATAATGTTGCTTTTGTTTTTTAGAAACACCTACAAAAAAGGAATTAATATGACGCATCGCGTATATAACTTTGGTGCCGGTCCGTGCACGCTGCCGCTGTCTGCTTTGCAAGAAGCACAAGAAGAATTTTTGAACTTTGCTGGCTCTGGTATGTCAATTCTAGAATTGAGCCACCGGACTGCGACTTATGAAGCCGTCTATAACTTAGCGCAAGATAACATACGCAAGTTGCTAAACGTGCCAGACAATTACAAAATCTTGTTTATGCAAGGTGGCGCAACGCTGCAATTTTCAATGCTTTCTATGAACTACCTGCAAGGTGGCACAGCAGATTATGTTGTTGCCGGGACTTGGGGTAAGAAAGCAATTGCAGAGGCCAAGCGTGAAGGTGAACCGCGCGTGGTGTTCAATGGCGCTGATGAAAATTTCAAATCAATGCCAGAGCAAGATGAAATCGAGTTCAACCCAGATGCGGCTTATTTCCATCACACCTCCAATGAAACTATTCAAGGTGTAGAACGGCGCACCCCATACGATACGGGTTCTGTGCCGCAGATTTGCGATATGTCTTCCGACTTTATGGCATATCCTGTAGATGTTAGCCAATACGCCATGATTTACGCCGGTGCGCAAAAGAATGCCGCTCCAGCCGGGCTGACCATCGCCATTATTAGTGATGAGCAACTGGCAAAGGGGCCGGACAACATGCATGCGTATTTGGACTACAACATCCACGCTAGCAAAGCATCTGCTTACAATACGCCGCCCGTATTCCCAATCTATATGCTAAGCAAAGTGACCTCATGGATGCTTAACGACGTTGGCGATCTACAAGCAATGTACGAACGCAATAACGCCAAGGCAGACATGCTATACAACGTCATTGATAACAGTGGTGGTTTCTACAAAGGCCATGCCGCAGAAAAGAACCGCTCAATTATGAACGTTACCTGGACATTAGACACGCCAGAACTAGAGCAAAAATTCTTGAGCGAAGCGACTGCCGCTGATTTGATCGCGCTGAAAGGGCACCGCTCTGTTGGTGGCCTCCGCGCTAGCATCTACAATGCAATGACCCCGGAAGGCTGTAAATCACTGTCTGAATTTATGCGTGAATTCCAACGTGTAAATGGCTAACCAAGCTTAAACATCATCAGCATAGTGCTTGATCTGAGCGCTGTGGTTGTGCATCGAACTGTATAACCACAGCGCTTTTTGATTCATGTTTAGGCTGTTATTTTGTGTATATTTCCACCAAGTTTCTACAGTGTGTAAACCCGCGTTAGACCTACACCCCAAATTGGGTGTATCTTTCTGGCTGATTAGTGCTATCATGAACGGGACGCGAGACCATTTGCGTTGGTTACTGCCTGATTTTGGCATTAGCCTTGTTTGCAGTGTGTTCACACACTTTGGTATAGCTTGCCTCTAATATACGTGAGCTAAAAAGGATTCAGAATGTCAGATCAAGACAATAGATGTTACGTTGGGAACCTCCCATTCTCAACAACTTCGGAAGACCTCAGCGACTTGTTCGCACAAGCAGGTACAGTAAAAGACGCAACAGTGATCATCGATCGCGACAGCGGCCGCTCACGTGGTTTTGGGTTTGTTGAAATGAGCAGTAGCGAAGAAGCTAACACTGCAGTTTCAAAATTCAACGAATACGCTCTAGATGGCCGTAACTTGAAAGTCAACATTGCGCGCCCACGCGAAAATCGTGGTGGCGGCAACCGTGGCGGTGGAAACCGTGGCGGCGGCGGTTATGGCGGCGGTGGTCGTTACTAGACCCAGCAGTTATCGTAACTAAAAAAGAGGCGCTTTTTATAAAGCGCCTCTTTTATTTAAAGAGGTGTAGCTATAAGTTACTCAGGCCGCGCTAGCGATATATAGCGCTAACGCTACAAAACACTAGGGTATCAAGTTAGGCTGAGGTAGATCTGGCCTTAATCTGCCTGTTTTACAACGCACTTAATTGCTTGTATGATTTTTTACTATGGGTGTTGTTT
>JAHDBW010000309.1 GCA_020630175.1 Anaerolineales bacterium | reverse complement strand
ATATCTTTGAAAGACTTACGCCCATCATCTATTAAGTGGGCAATAATCTCATGATCAAGTGCGTCAAGTTGAATTTGTGTCATATGCTCGTTTTATTGTAATCCGTCAGTTCTCATCAACAGTACTGCCGACTGTCGATCGGTGCCTAATATACAACAACATTGCATTTTTCTGCAAAATACACGATATTTTTTACGCTTACCACAAAATATCACGCCTCGTCTTGCGCATTCAGCAGCAGAGCAGTAAAATCCGAAGACACTTGCAAAGATTCGCCAAACGATTCAGCCAAAAATTCAGTCACTCAAAATAATTATTTATACGCAATAGTCAGTTATATTTTCAACTGGCATTCTGAACGACTTAATTGATGTCTCAGGCCAAAAAATACTGTTAGCAGACGTAAGTTGTTTGTTCAGCAGTTTGTCAAAATTGTCTTATTTAAGGAGAAGATGATGTTCGATAAAAAGAAATATCTATTTGTAATCCTAGGGTTGTTGATGTCTTTCGCCCTAGTTGCTTGTGGTGGTGCTGAACCTGCCGCCCCAGCAGAAGACGCTGAAGCCGCTGTTGAAGAAGCAGCAGCGGAAGAAGTAATGGAAGAAGAATCCATGGATGAAGGTCCGCAAATCTTCACCTGGGCCGACCCAATCGATCCATTCGATATCGACCCACGCAGCAGCTACGATGGTCAAGGCCTACCAGTTATTGGTCAAGCCTATGAAACCCTCACCCACTTCAATGCACCTGGCAGCGAAACCGAAATTTCACCAGAATTGGCAGTGTCATGGGAAAGCAGTGAAGACGCAACCGAATGGACCTTTGTCTTGCGTGAAGGCGTTACCTTCCACGATGGCGAAGCATTCAACGCAGACGCTGTAAAAGCATTGGTTGAAAACGTCCGTGATGGCGACCTTGCGACCTCATGGATTTTTGGCGCAATTATCGACATTGAAGTTGTTGATGATGTCACCATCAAATTCACCACTGAATTCCCAGCTAAGCTCGACTTGGTCTTCTCAAGTGCCTTTGGGGCGTGGATGGTTAGTCCAGCAGCGCTTGCAAACGATGCCGCTTGGTTCGCTGAAGGCAACAGCGCTGGTACTGGCCCTTACAAAATTGCAAGCCGCGAAGCTGGCACCCGCATTGTCCTAGAACGTCATGAAGACTACTGGGGTGGCTGGAACGACAACAAATTCGACACCGTTGTATTTGAATACATTGCCGACGCAACCGTCCGTGAGCAAATGGTGCGCTCTGGTGATGCCGATATCACCCGTGAATTGGACTTTGACAACTTAGCCTCACTAAGTGAAGCTGAAGGCGTTCGCGTTGTGCCAGAACCTGGTTACTCAAACCAATTCATCATGCTCAACAACGCCCGCGCACCACTAGACAACGTGCAAGTTCGCCAAGCTTTGGCAGCTAGCTTCCCATACCAAACCGTATTGGATAATCTCGTTGGCGGTTACGCTACACCAGCTGGTGGCGCTATTCCACAATCAATGTGGGGTGCCGATGCTGACGCAATTCCGGCGCAAGATCTAGACGCAGCGCGTGCATTGCTAGCAGAAGCGGGCTTTGCAGACGGCTTTGAAATGGACTACTGGGCTTACGAAGGCAACCCAATCGACGAACAACTCGGCGAAGTTTGGGCACCTGTGCTCCGCGAACTCGGTATCGAACTCAACATCACGGTCATCGACTTCAACGCCGCAATGGATGCGTTCTGGAACAACCCAGAAAACGCGCACCACGCTGTGTCATTGAACTGGTTCCCAACCTACGTCACACCGTTTGATCCATTGTTCAGCCCATTCTCAACCGGTGAATACTTCAACATTGCCGCTTACGACAATCCTGATTTCACCGATCTACTATTCGTTGGTGACGAACTCACCGCAACCGATACCGACGCCGCAATCGCAACGTTCCAAGAAGCGAACCAAATGTTGATTGACGACGCCGCTGCGATTTTCGCTTATGACTTCCCACAAGTTTGGGAAATGCGCGACGACCTCACCGGTTACGAATACAGCCCAGCCTACAGCGCGCTCGTGCGTGTTTACAACCTAGAACGCTAGCCGTTCTACCCGTTGTTGCTCTTGATTGATCAACAACACCCAACAGATGAAGCGTGGCTGCAATGCAGTCACGCTTCGTTCTTTTATTGTCGTAATTCCTCAGGACACACTATAGTTACGACAATCCCCTCTCTCAGCCGGAGAGGCTAGGTGCGAGAGAGCGCTCAGCGTTACTCTTTTCACCGCTCAATAAATACAGTATCAACTTTCACACATGAAACTCCCGCTTCACTATAACGAACACGACTTTATTCCGGCCTATCACGGCATTGCGACATTTATGGGCTGCGCCCATACCCGCAACACTGCCGACGCCGACTTTGCCATTGTTGGTGTTCCTTTAGATAGTGGCGCGGCAAGTTGGCGCAGTGGCACCCGCCAAGGGCCACGCAGTATTCGAGAAAATTCCCTGCAAATATGGGGTCATAATCGCCACCTGAACATCACGCCTAAACGTGAATTCAAGGTTGTCGATTTTGGCGACGTTGTGCTTGAACCAATAAACTTAGCAGAGGCCGCCGAAAATATTACGGCCACCACAAGCGCAATTCTCGAAACAAACACGCAACAGCTTACGCTCGGTGGGGATCATTCCATCACCCACCCACTGCTGAAAGCGCATGCAGAAAAGTACGGCCCACTCGCTGTTATTCACATCGACTCACACACCGACACCTATCAAAATCTAGAATATTTAGAGCATGGCAACCCGTTTTGGCTAGCAATGCGCGATGGCTATATTGACCCCGCCGCCTACATCCAAGTTGGCATTCGTGGTCCGCAGTCTGAACCAGGCGAAATTGAAGAAGCCCAAAGCATTGGCGCCCGTGTGGTCACCATTGAGGAATGTTTTGAGCTGGGCATGCCAGCCTTGGCCGAGCTAGTACGCCAGCACGTGGGCGACCGTGCCGTTTACATTTCACTCGATATTGACGGTGTTGATCCAGCGTATGCGCCCGGTACTGGCACGCCAGAAGTTGGCGGCTTTACCAGCTTCCAAATGCTATGGTTGCTGCGTGGCCTAACTGGCCTAAACATCGTTGGCGCTGACCTCGTTGAAGTCAATCCGCTGTATGACGCTGGTGCCATGACCTCGATCTTGGCCGCTAATCTCGCATTCGAGCTCTTATGCTTGATGGGCGTGAGCAAACGCGAGAACTAATTCCCATGGCAAACACCAGACTGGCAGTAGATGTCGGCGGCACCTTTGTCGACTTTGTAAAAGTTGACGACCAAAGCGGACAGGTCTCTATTGAGAAAGTGCCCTCCGCTGGTCAGCTAGAGGAACAATTTATTGATGGCGTGCAGCGTCTCGGCTTAGATCTGCGTGACGTCAGCACCATCGTGCACGGCTCAACCTTGGTCATCAACACCATTGTGCAAGAGCGCGGCGCAAAAGTCGGCCTAATCACCACCGAAGGGTTTCGGGATGTGCTGGAGCTAGGCCGCGGCAACCGCCCTGAAATTTACAACCTGTTTTACAAGCAACCTGTGCCGCTCGTGCCCCGTTACCTGCGTTACGAAGTGCCAGAGCGCATTGAATTCAACGGCAACGTTCTCACCCCGTTAGATGAAGCTGCTTGCCGCCAAGCCGTGCGTGATCTTATCGCTGAAGGCGTTGAAGCCATCGCCATTTGTTTCTTGCACGCCTATGCCGATCCCACGCATGAACGCCAAATGAAGCTGTGGGCGCAAGAAGAATTCCCAGATGGCTTAGTGTGTATTTCTAGCGACATCGTCCGGGAATGGCGCGAGTTTGAACGCACCTCCACCACCGTCATCAATGCCTATACTCAGCCGCAAGT
>JAHDBW010000308.1 GCA_020630175.1 Anaerolineales bacterium | reverse complement strand
CCACGCCGTGGCGCTACCTCTTTGTTTGTTGGTTTAGGGGATTGAAACTGAAGGTGGCTTAGTGCGCTGTCAGCATAAAGTTGCGGAATTCATAGCCTTTGACAACTTCATTCCATTCTAGGTCTGGCGTGCCGACCATGCGTAGGTTTTCTACTTGCAGCAGTGTTCGAATGAACACATCGCTTTCTTCAATGGCTAAGAAGGCTCCAGGGCAGCGGTGCGCACCTTCGCCAAAGCTGAGCACAGGGTCTGTCATTTTATCAATGTCGCGTTGCGGGCAGAGTGCCATCCCTTTTGCGCCAACTGTACATTCGTCGCTGTTGGCAGCGTATACATCAATGTTGATGTGAGCACCTGCAGGCAAGGTAACTTCACCTTCTTTGGTTGTAAGTTGTAATGGGGTTGTCAATCGGCGCGCTAATTGACCCACTACTGGTTCAAGCCGCAGCATTTCATGTAGTAGCTTATGACGTGCTTTTACATCGTCCGAAAGCATAATGGCACGCAAATCGTCATTTTCTAGACAGTGCCAAATGGCGGCGCATAAAAACTCACGGGTTGTGACCATGCCGGCGGCGGCATATGTCACGCATTCTGTAATAATTTCAACGTCACTGTAGCCTTCTTCCACTAAGTGAGTGATTACATCAGCTTGTGGCGATTGCTTACGAGCTTTAATTGCTGGGCGCACATCACCAAAATAAAATTTGGCAAGTTGTAAATGTGAAATGTACGTACTAAGCTTATATTCCCAGCGTTGCAGAAGTTTTGGCACTGAGGGTTTGTGTGTAAACGCATCGATCCGCCGCTTCATTTTGTCTGGATTGCTTTCAGTTAGGCCAACGACTTCAGCAGCAATTGCAACGGCCATTTCCATAGTCATGTCGCTTAGGTTTACCGTGGGCTGTGTTTTTACATCATCAATTAGCTTTTGCGCGACACGCTCCATCAAAGGACGGTAGTTCTTTTTGACCGTTGCAGGTGTGAAAAAGCGGGCGATTTTACTGCGCTGATCGCGATGTTCTTCACCAGTGGCAAATAAGACAGGCGTATTGATAATCTGCCCCGTTTCTTCGAGTTTATCAACTTCAAACCCACCTTGGGTTGCGTCTGGACTGCGCAAAATTGCTTGCGCTAGCTTCGCGTTGCTGACGAGCCACTCATTGGGGCCAGTTTGCGTAATGTCCGCGTGGCGCGTCCAATTGGTTGGTGTTGTTTTTTGAGCACTATAGGTTTTTAGCACTGGCATGTCTGCTGATGCTTCAACAGTCGCGGATTGTTTTACGATCATAAAGTGAAATTGCGAATTTTAGTTAGCGTTCGCAGAACTTGTCTAGAGAGCTAGTTCAATAAATAAGTCAGCTCAGAAACTTTTAGGATACAGTATCAGTGTATCGTATTGTTGAGGCGTATGTTGAAAAATTACAACGCTCATTACAATTTCATTGCACGATAGTGGGGTGCAAACGCCTTTGAACGATAGATAAAATTATGATAATTTGAATTATGAGAAAGCTCAAATAATTCACTTATGAGATATTCAGGAAACCTAAACGTTATACTTATGCAGTACACGTAGTCTAGAGTACATAGCAATCCATAACAGTTAGGTTATGGCAAATATCTGACAACTAAACTAACAACTGCATTGCTGCTTCAACGGCAATCGCACGATCTAACAACTTAGACGCCGCACAGCGTGACGTGTGCAAAAAACTTATGGCTAATCAATCAAGAATTCTTGTAATCGAAGACGAAGAACGTATCGCAAATTTTTTACGCCGCGGCCTTGCTTATGAAGGCTACCAAGTCGATGTGGCACATGATGGTCAGGCCGGCCTTGCGCTAGCGCGTGATTATCCGCCAGATCTTGTGGTGTTGGACTGGATGCTGCCGGGCATCGATGGCATTGAAGTCTGCCGCCGATTGCGCTCTGGTGGCTCGGTGCCGATTATTATTCTTACTGCACGCGATTCGCTCTCAGATAAAGTCCAAGGGTTAGACGCTGGCGCAGATGACTATTTGGTAAAGCCATTTGACTTTGAAGAGCTGCTCGCCCGTATTCGTGCTTTATTGCGCCGCGTTCAACCGAGCAAAATTGAAGTGCTCAAGTTTGCCGACCTAACCCTAGATACAGGCACACGGCAAGCTTTCCGTAGCGGTCGGGCTATTGATCTCACGGCAAAAGAGTACGAATTACTAGAACTCTTCATGCGCAATCCGCGGCAAGTGCTAACGCGCGACGTGATTTTTGATCGCGTCTGGAACTATGACTTTGGCGGTGAAAGCAACATTATCGAAGTGTATGTGCGTTATTTGCGCCAAAAAACAGAAGCCGAAAGCGAGCAGCGCCTAGTGCATACGGTGCGCGGCGTTGGCTATGTACTTCGTGAAGACTAACCCGACATTATGAGCTTACGCTTACGGCTAACGCTGTGGAATACACTGCTGTTGGCATTTATCTTGAGCTTGTTTGGCGTGCTAGTGTGGGGCGTTCTGGAATTTACGCTCACCCGTCAAATCGATGAAACGCTTGATCGGACGGTTGATCAACTTGTCAAAACGTCTGACGCTTCGCTGAATCCGCAAAACTCAGAGCTGTTGGTAGAGTTGCCATTTGATGCGATTGAATCGCCGGGCTTGTACATGCAATTGTTCAACCTTGACGGCGCATTGATTGGCAATTCGATGACAATCGCAAACCTTGATCGACCGTTAGACCCGACTGGGTTGCGCCTGTCTGGCCTTGAGCGTGAATTTCGGTATGTGACATTACTTGGTAATCGATTACGCGTGCTGACAACGCCAGTTGTGGTCAACAGTGCGCACATTGGTTATTTGCAGGTTGCTAGCTCTTTGAAGATGGTGGACGCTGCGCAAAATGCGGTTCTGATTCTAATGTTGGGCGGTGGCGCACTCGCGATTATTGTTTCAATGGCGATCAGTTCTCTCACAGTAAAACGGGCGCTGCGGCCCTTAGAAACAGTAACGCAAACTGCGCTGCAAATTACGCGGGCGGATGATCTCTCTATGCGGATTGATCATCAGGGCAATTACAGTGATGAAATCGGGCGCTTGGTAACGTCATTCAATGATGTGCTGGGACGCTTAGAACGCCTCTTTTATTCGCAGAAGCGCTTCCTTACCGACATTTCGCATGAACTCCGCACGCCGCTAACGGCGATCCGTGGCAATGTAGATTTACTCCGCCGCATTGGTGAAGGTGATCCTGAATCGTTAGATGCTATTCAGTCTGAAACTGAACGCCTGACGCGCTTGGCGGGTGATCTACTGACCTTGGCTGAAGCTGAAACCGGGTCGTTACCGATGGCGTTCCAGAAAGTGGAACTTGATACGCTGTTGCTGGCCGTCTATCGGGATGCGCGGATCTTGGCGGGCACGAAGGTTACTGTCAAGCTTGGTGAAGAAGATCAAGCATTGGTATGGGGCGATCCTGACCGCATCAAACAGGTGCTAATCAATCTGATTAGTAATGCCATCAAATATACGCCGCATGGTGGCACGGTGACGTTGGGCCTCAAAAACATGAACGATTGGGGACGTGTCACGGTAACAGATACGGGGGATGGTATTCCAATTGAAGAAATCCCACACATCTTTGACCGGTTTTATCGCGTAGATAAATCGCGTACGCGCCGCTCTAGAGCGGGTGGGTCTGGGCTTGGGCTTTCAATTGTGAAATGGCTTGTTGAAGCGCATGATGGCCGCATTGATGTTACAAGCCAGCCGAACACGGGCTCAACCTTTACGGTCTGGCTGCCAATTATGAGCGCGGAACAAACCCATCAGGGCAATGTGGTAGAAAAGCGCTCGATCCGGTTACCACTTGAACCAACACCTGCTGAAGCATAAATAACGTAAGTTGCTAGTA
>JAHDBW010000040.1 GCA_020630175.1 Anaerolineales bacterium | reverse complement strand
GTGAATGGCACAGCTAGCGCTAGGTGTGCCGTTCGCGTTTGGCGGGATAACAAAAGCTGCTGCCGATGGAGTGAAATCCATTGCTGGCGGGGTAAACAGGCTGAAGCATGTTCAGAATCGACTAGCAACACACAGCAGCTTGAAAGTAAGTAAAATAGGCGCTTATGCAACCCCCTATCCGCCTTGAACTCCCCACGCCGTTTGGTATTGATACCGTCAACAGTTGGCTCTTTTTAGAACCAGAGGTCACGCTCATTGATTGTGGCATGCAGCATGAATTTGCGGTGCTTGAGGCGGCATTGGCCGAGCATGGCCTGACCATCGCAGATGTAGAGCGCGTGATCATTACGCATGCTCACATTGACCATATGGGCGCTGTGGGGGAAGTTGCGCGGAAAAGCAATGCGGTGTTTGAGTGTGGTCCGGCAACGTACCCGTGGGTGGTTGATTTCAGTGGACTGACCGAAATCCGCGCGGCGTTTGTGTGTGAAGAGATTCGCAAATCCAGCACCACAGAGGAGATCAACACCTTCGAGCGGCAGTCTTTTGACTATATCGTGGCGCATACAGAGTCTGCACCGGCGGCGCGCGTGCGCGAATTTGACCCGGAACAACCGTTACAGCTTGGCGGCTTGGACTGGCAGGTCATTTATCAGCCGGGGCACTGCCAGCACCAGTATGCGTTTTATCAGCCAGAGCAGAAGTGGTTGCTGTCGGCCGATTCGCTCTTGAGTATCACGCCGATTTCTCTGATTGATTTTGAACTTGGCTCATTGACGGAGCGCAACCGCGCGTTGCCAACGTGGCTCAAGTCGGTTGGCGTGCTGTACGACTTAGATGTTGATGTGGTGTTTCCCGGACATGGCCTAGCCATTGAAGACCATCGTAAAACGTTGGAGCGGCAATATCGGCGGATTGAGAAGCGTAAAAATCAGTGCTATGACCTCATCAAAAGCGGGCTAACCACGCCTTACGCGGTTGCGGCAGACATGTACGCCCATTTTTCAACGCAAGCGATGCCGATGGCAATCACCATGATTTACGGGTATGTGGATTTGCTAGCAGCAGAAGGCAAGATCAAAATTGAGACCGTTGCTGACGTTTATCAGTTGCGCGTTATCCAATAATAAACGGCCAAATCCACATTGTTACGATGCCAATGCCAATGGTAATAAACATGTTTTTGCTGATGAGCGCCGTGGCAATGGCCACAAGACCGGCAACTAGCCGCGCATTGCCTAGTGAGATATCCAACACGCCATGAGGCGCTGGCTGTAACATCTCTGGAAAGATAATCGCCGATAGCACCGCCGGTGGCACATAGCGCAAGCCGCGCATCACCGTGTCTGAAATTTTCACATTGCCCAGCAACACAATCATCGAAAGCCGGATAAGGAAAGTAATAATCCCCATGCCGATGATGATGAGCCATAAGTTGGAAGTTGCGTATGCCGCGAGTTGGCTATTCATCTTGCGCTCCTTGCCCTTCTAGTAACATCCCCACCACAATCCCAGTTAGCGCGGCCAACATCAGGCCAAGCTTGTTGGGCAACCCGTTTGCCGCAACCGCAACTGCCCCAGCAGAAAGCGTTGCGCCCCACATTGGCTTACCTTTGAGCGTGACGAACACCATTCCGATAAATGTGAGCGCAAGCGTGAAATCTAGGCCCCAGCTTTCTGGCAGCTGCGTGCCAAACACTACGCCAACCGCAGTGCTAATTTGCCATTGCACCCACAGCGTAAGCCCAGCCCCCAGCCAAAACCAATGCTTATGGGTTAGATCTTCTGGGTTGTCATTGTCATAGTGCCAAGCGGTGACAACAAACGCTTCGTCTGTGAGCAAATATGACAGCAACACCCGCCAGCCAAGTGAAAGATGCTGTGATTTTGGCCCCATTGTGGCGCTGTACAGCACATGGCGCACGTTAACAAAGAACGTGGTGGTCCAAATTGAAAAAATTGGTGCAACGGCATTGATCATCGCGACGCCAATAAACTGGGCGGACCCCGCAAAGACAATTGACGACATCGCAAACACGATCAGCGGTGGCGTGCCGCCTAAAACGCCTAAGCTGCCAAAGATTAGGCCAAACGGAAAGACGCCAATTGCAATCGGGATTTCTGATTTGACCCCGGCCCAAAATTCGCGTCTTGGTGAAGACTGTGAGTGTTCCATTGCCTGAATTGTAGCCCGTTGTTTGGGTGTACAGAAATGACATTTGTATCAATATAGAACAGTGGTGTATCAGTATTGAGCATTGTTTGCGCGGTAAGTAATTGGGGGATCGATTGTTGACAGAACGGTTACCGCACCGGAGAATTCAGTCATGACAACGATTAGCGCACTTCACATTTATCCCATCAAATCTTGTGCAGGACATTCTCTTGAACAAGCGCAACTCACACCGCGTGGGTTAAAACACGACCGTGAATTTATGGTTGTAGATGCCAACAATATGTTTATGACCCAACGTAAGCATGGCAAGATGGCGCTCATCAAGCCAGATGTTGACGACACAACACTGACCCTCAACGCACCGGGGATGCCAGAGTTTACGCTCACAATTCAAAAAAGCGGCCTGCCAGAATCAGTTACTGTTTGGGGCGATGTGTGCCAAGCGATTGATCAAGGTGCGGGCGTTGCCGCGTGGCTGAGCCAATATTTAGAAGCAGACTGCCGCCTAGTGCGCATGGCAGAAGACTTTGTGCGTGCGGTTGAAGACGGGTATGCCGTCCGTCCCGGCGATCAGGCTAGCTTTGCTGATGCGTATCCCAATTTGCTTATTTCCGAAGCCTCGTTGGCAGACCTCAATTCACGGTTAGACGAAGACCTGCCGATGAATCGCTTCCGCCCAAATATTGTGGTGAAAGATACGGCTGCTTACGCGGAAGATACGTGGAAGAAAATTCAAATGGGTGCGGTGACATTTGATGTGGTCAAACCGTGTGCGCGCTGCCGCGTGACGACAATTGATCAGGCTAGCGGTATCCGTACCAGTGATGAGCCGTTAGCGACGCTTGGTGAATATCGGCGCGTTGGCAAGAAGATGCTGTTTGGGCAGAACATTTTGCACGATAGTCACGGGACATTGCGCGTTGGCATGCCGGTAGACGTGCTGGCGTAAGCCCCAGAAGGCGCTTATCTAACGCCTAAATAGTACGGCAACTGGACTTCTAGCATTGGAACTTCTGCATTGTTCGTAAATGTAGGCTCAGTTTCGTTATAAAGATTAGGGTCGGTGTTGTATGACCAGTGATTCAACTCGGGTTGTGCAGTTGAATATAAATACGTTGACAACCCACCGTCTAAGTTAAAGACATCAAGCCGCTGACCTGCGAAAATGTCTAGCGTCAGTAAGACCTCGGCAACCTTTTCTAGCGACGCCCGCTCGCGTACTGTAATGAAATAAATGTCTTCGTGATTGATGGTCGCTAATAACGTCCGTGGGTAAGGTCCCATGCCGTTGATGGCACTTTCAATCAAATCCATTCTGATTTCATTGTTCTCAATGACAAGCGGGCCAGATTGGAATTCCTCTATCGTGGGGTCTTCAGCCGACGTGAACGTATTTGCATCAATAAACATTAGCTGTGGGATCGACGGATCATATTGCGCAATGTGCGTGAGTTGCAGTTGGTCAATGATATCCATTTCCTTTGAGGGATAGAGCACACCGTCCAAATATAAATGGCCGACATGCTGCACATCAACGCCATCCACCCCGACTTCATAATGAAAGAATGTTGCATTGATTAGATACTCGTAGCCATTTGCGTCAATCAATTCCCCAACGGTTGCTGCGCTTTGTGGATTGTGTACAAACTCAAAATGCGGCACGTGCGCAATTGTCATACCGAGTGAGTCGTCGTTATAAGTGGGAATGTCTATGACTGCTTCGGGCGGCGCGGATTGGCAGGCCGCCAAGGCCAGCGCTAACAGGCTAAAGATGACAAAACGTTTTTGATTCAAAATTGGGCACTACCTCTGTAGCGTTGTTAGCCAGCTATTCATAGCGTCAATGACGGCCTCACGATGCGTAAACAGCAAGAAATGATCGGCATCCGCCCACGTTTGCAGGGTGACATTGAAGTCAGCATCATCTAGCTGGGTAGCATAACGTCGGATGTAGTCCACCGGCACGCGTTCATCTAATTGCCCCGTTAGGAACAACATTGGCACCACCTGCGCATTGGCGTCTAATATCTCAGATTGCAGCACGCTTGAAATAAAAATCGCCCCAGAAAACTGGGCTGCCATTGTATCGAGCACGTTCAACACGCCAACCCCACCGTTGCTAATTCCAGCCAGATAAACGCGTTCATGGTCGATCGCAACGTGCTGTTCTGCATCTGAGAGCGTGCGCTCGATAACAGCACTGGTTTGCGGCGTATCCCAATTGCCAAGGCCATAGCTCGGCGCAATGATCGCCATGCCACGCGCTTCGGCTAGATCACGCAGAACCCACGTATAGCCTTTGAAGTTACCAAAGCTACCGTGCAAAAAGACCATGGTTGGCAGTGGCTCCGCGCCAGCACTTTCTGGAATATAAAGATAATAATGCCCCACTTCCCACGGCTGATTGAGGATCTGGTTATAACTCCAGCCTAAGGTTGAGCCTACTTCGGCAAAGTCTGGATCGGCCTCTAGCTGCTGATAAATTTCCATGGTTGGCGGCAGAATCCGCTGCGACTGCGCCATGTCAAAAAATGGATCTAGGCGTGGCAAATTGATAAAGTCGCTCAGCGCGTTTATCTCATCAACAAACTGATTGCCACGGCTTAGCAGGGCAAACCCAATGCGCAATTGATCTGATTCCGGCACAAAGTTTGAAGGCACGTATGGATCAATCGTGACCGTATTGGTGTAATACTGTTGTAAGCGCGCATCTGCCGCTGGCACGCGAGATGGCGCTAGTGCCAACACAATGCCACTCGCAATCAATGCGATGGCAATCAAGACAACTGTATACGTGCGGTATTGTGGCTGATTTTGTTTCCACCACAGCAGCCAGCTCGCAGGCAGCAGCCCTAAACAGATGCCAACCCCACCAGTGAGGATGCCGGGCAGTGTGCGCATTTGAATGACCGCAAACGCACATGCTGGTACGCAAATCAGCATCCAGCTAAGTGCTAACAATAAGTCAACGCTGAGCTTAGTTCTTTTGGGTTGGGTTGAGTCTGTCATAGCGGTATGCATTGTAAAACGTTTTGGATTGTTTTCATTTTACGCAATAATAAAAGTATTCTGATTGTATATTTATGAGACTGTACCGCATTATCCCGACCGTTTTAGTACTTACACTGTTGGCTGTTGGCGTCAATTCTAGCCATGCCCAGCCACCTTACTCGGTGTATCTCCCGATTATTTTCGCAGCAGATCGGCCTGCTCCAGCCACGCCAACGCCAGCGCCTACAGCCACCGTAGAGCCCACTAGTGTCCCTTTCCCAACGCCAGAACCAATCCAACCAACCTTTGAGCATGGCGGTCAGGTGCATGGATTTGGCACGAACGCGGTCAACGCGATGAATCAGGCCAATATGGGCTGGGTCAAGCATCAGGTGCGGTGGAGCCCAGATAGCGACTTGAGCTATACCGGGCTGGTTGTGCAAAATGCGCATGACAAAGGCTTCAAAGTGTTGATTGGCCTGCTTGCAGAGCCGCGCAATGGCAGCGTACGGGCAGATTTATTTGATGAGTATGCTGCGTTTGCGGCTGGCCTAGCCGGACTTGGCGCTGATGCAATTGAAGTGCACAACGAGCCCAACCTCACCCGAGAATGGCCGACTGAACCAATTAGCCCAGAAAGCTACACGTCGATGTTGCAGCAGTCTTATACCGCAATCAAAGCGGCTAATCCAAATACAATGGTCATTTCTGCGGCTCCTGCGCCAACCGGCTATTTTGGTGGCGGCTGCACGGGAACAGGCTGCGATGACTTGCCGTTTATCCAGCGCATGAAAAATGCCGGTGCGGCTGATTATTTAGACTGCGTGGGCGTGCATTACAACGAAGGCGTTATTTCGCCAACGCTCACCACGGGCGATCCGCGCGGTGGGCACTATACGCGTTATTTCCAAGGCATGCGTGATACGTATGCAGGCGTTTTCCCCGGTAAGCCGCTGTGTTTTACTGAGGTGGGTTTCTTATCTGGCGATGGCTATGGTGAAGTGCCAGCTGGCTTCCGATGGCGTAGTGTTGCTGGGCAAGGCTATATCAATATGACTGCCGCAGAGCAAGCGCAATATCAAAGGGAAGTGCGTGACATTGGCATCACCGATACGGTCACGCGCCTTGTAATTGTTTGGAATATTGACTTTACGTACTGGGGGGCAGATGATCCGCAAGCGGGCTATGCCATTATTCGGCCGGACGGGAGTTGCCCAGCCTGTGTTGAACTAAGCTTGCCTTAGTAAGCGCCGCGCGCAAACAGCACGGTTGGAATGGTGCGCAATAGACAAGAGATGTCTAACACCAGTGACCAGTTTTCAACGTAATAAATATCGAGCAAGCACATTTCGTCAAAGGTGACATCGCTGCGGCCAGAGACTTGCCACAGGCCGGTAATACCGGGCTTGGCGTTTAGGCGATTGTGCTGCCAATCTTCGTATTCATCCACTTCGCTTTGAAGCCCCGGACGCGGCCCAACTAGGCTCATGTTGCCAATCACAACGTTAATAAGCTGCGGTAGCTCATCTAAACTGACGCGCCGTAGCCAAGCGCCAACCCACGTAATACGCGGATCGTGCTTCATTTTGAACAATGGGCCAGAGGCCTCGTTCAGTTCCATCAATTCGGTTTGCAATGCTTCTGCATTTGGCACCATGGTGCGGAACTTGTAAAGCGTAAACGGCTTGCCACGCAGGCCAATCCGCGTTTGCTTGAACAAAACTGGGCCTTTGGATGTTAGCTTTATAACCAGCGCAATCAGCAGGGCAATTAGCAAAACAAACGGCGAGAAAATGCTGATGAGCGTTAGATCAATCACGCGCTTGATGAGCAGATTGGCCTTGGTAAACGCATCTGGCCGCGTGCTAATCAGCGGCACACCGCCCATCTGATCGACTTCAATTTGACCAAAGTTGAACTGCAATAAGTCTGGCACAACGCGTGGATACACGCCGCCTTTCTCTGTCATTTCAACAACTTCTACGATTTTTGTGTGTGCTTGCCAAGGTAAAGACACAATCACTTCATCAATCGCGCCTGTTTCTAGCAGTTCAGATAACCGGCTCAATGGCCCTAAGGCTTTATAGCGGCCAACGTTTGCCTCACCAACTTTGGGGTTGTCATCCAAAAAGCCAACGATGTTGTAGCCTAGATCGCTGCGGGCAGCAATTGCACGCATTACCGCGCGGCCTTTTTCGCCAGCGCCAACAATCAAGATGTTTTTGAGGTTGTAACCACGGCGACGTAGGCGGCTCGCAAGTAAGCGCCACCAAATCCTAATTAGGCCCATCAACATCACAATTAGCGTTGCGGCATATAGAAATAAGAGCCGTGAAAATGACAGGGGCTTTAGACCGAATGTGATAACAACCGCAATCATCACGCTAAAGACAACGCCATTGCCAACCTTGAGCATTTCATCAATCCAAGACGTACCGCGACGCAAGGTGTAGGTGCCGTTGATCCAGAACGTGCCCAAAATTAGGATGGTAATGCCAATGGAAAACGGAATGTAAGCCGTGAATTCGCTGTAGTTGCCGGGGTCAATATCGCGGAACCATTGCAGTTCATAGCGCACATACCAAGAAATTGCCGAGGCGATATTAATCAGCACAATATCGGCAACAACTTTGATCCAGCGCGACTGTAAAACTTTGACAATCGGCGGCGCAACGGTCGCCTTAGGCATGGTGCTAGACGAAGCCAGCCAAGCGGTGGAGGCGTCAGACATTAAGCTTGCTCACCAACCGGTAAATGCAGCGCTTTGGCATACGTTTGCGCTGTGAGCTTGCCAGCAACGGCCCAGCTAAATGAGTTGGCTTGGGCATAGCCCTTGGCAATCATGTCTTGGCGCACAGCAGGCTGATTTAGCACGGTGTCTAGCGCGTTTGTAAGCGCATCGGCGTCATTTGGTGGGAAGAGAATGGCCGCATCGCCCGCAACTTCTGGCAATGAGGAGGCATTGGTTGTAATCGCAGGGACGCCACAGCACATGGCCTCTAGCACGGGAATGCCAAAGCCTTCATAAATTGAAGGGTAGACGAACGCTTCAGACGCGGCATACCACAGGGCTTTTTCTTCTTGTGGCACATAGCCAGGGAACAGCACATCGCGCTGTAAGTGCATTTCTTCTACCGTTTGGAAGATATCCTCATACAGCCAGCCTTTGCCACCGGCACATACCAGCTTGATGCCCTTTGGGCGTAGCTTGGCGTAGGCGTTGATGAGCAATGAGAGATTTTTGCGGGGTTCGATTGTGCCGAGATAAAAGATGTAGCGATCTGGCAACCCACGTTTGGCCCGGAAGGCTTCAATTTCAGCATCGCTGGGACGCGTCATTTGTTCATTACGGCCCGGATACACCACGTCAACTTTGTCTGGTGAGACGTCGAAGGCCTCGACAACATCGCGTTTTGTGCTTTCTGAAATTGCAATTACGCGCTCTGCTTGGCGGCATGAGCGGGCAGTTAATGAGGAAAGATAAATTCGGTTGGCGGCTTTGAAGCGCCCCGGCATTTTTAGAAACGAAAGATCGTATACCGTAACAACGCTTGGTACGCGGCTAACAACCGGCGCTACAAACGCCATGCTGTGCAGCAGGTCTACTTTTTCAGAGCGTACAATCCAAGGTTGTTGCAATTGTTCCCAAATCACGCGATTGAGGGGGCGTGATTTGTCGTCGCCTGCGTAATACAGTTTTGTGTCACCGTTTAGCTCTGGGCGGCCTTCGCTCAGAAAAATGGTGTGTCGTAACCGCTCATCTGCGGGAACAAGATGCGGCAATAGCCCACTAATGTAATTGTGGATTCCGGCACTGCGGTAAGACTTGCGTCCCGACATCAAAAGTGCATTGATACCGATATTATATGTATCACTCATAGCGGAGCGCATTATACCCGCGAATCAGTTGAATCCGCGTAGCTGTGGCGCAATGAAATGGAGATTGTTTGTCAGCAGTGTTTTGGCGTCAGCTTAGCGACATTCTGGGAACAAAAAGGCAAAGTTAGAGCAGTAGAACTCACGCCCTAATTGGGCATCTGCGTAGAATGTTAGCCCAACCGCAATTGCCACACATACAATGGCTGTTAGACAACCACAGCCAACAATAATGTTGCGGACGCGTGGTGAAATGCCGCCCCCAGTATTTTCAACTGGTGGTGGGGCTGGCAGCGGTGGCATTTGGTCTTCTACGCCTTGGGTAAAAGATGGCTCTTCTAAGTTTGTGGTTGTTTGTTGCGGGAACGGACGCGGCGCTGCGGCTGGGGCTACGCGCTGTGGTTCCGGCATTGGTGGCGGTGTATAGGCTGGCTCTGACGGCACATATGGAGACTGTTCAGCAGGCATTACCCGGCCTGGCTCTGGCAATGGTGCAGAAACAGGTGGTGGTTGTACCGCTGGGGCAGGCTCAATAATTGTTGGTGGTGCAGAAACCGGCGGTGGCGCGATAGGCTCACGCGCAGGGGCAACTGGTGCTGGCGCAGCCGGTTGATCGGTTCTGGACGGTGAGTAGTATGGCTCTTCACGCGTTTGCGCTTCAAAGCGTAGTGAGATTTTTTCACCGAGGTTGATCACCTCGCCGTTCATCAATGGGCGTTGGCCAACTAAGCGTAGGCTGTTAACAAAAGTACCGTTGGTGCTGCCTAAATCTTCAATCAAATACCCCGTAATTTGGCCGTTGCTATCGCGGCGGCGCGTAATTCGGGTATGTTGCCGGGAGATCTCAGCATCAGAAATGATCACGGGATTGCTCATCTCGCGACCAATTGTGATCACATCTTGTGCGACCTCAAACACCTTGCCCGGTGTTGGGCCTTGGATCATTACCAATCGATACATTTGTTGCGTAGTCATAGTCTAATTTTATTTCAAAAATACGCTGCAATTCATAGCGTGCCAACAGCTTACCTAATAGACGGCCTAGGCGGACCGTTTGTCACTATTACTTTAGCACTTTTGCCACGAAAATGGGATTCTTGCGCGTAGGGTTCATGTGAATAACGTTGTGTATACGGTTATTCTTATTTCAACGTTGTTTTGTGAATGTGTTTGCAACTGGGCTAACTATGCCCATTCATCACATATTTATCACTTCACAGTATGATTAGTGCAATATGGACTCCACCACTAACGCACTTCAAGATCAGTTGACGCCGCAGGCGCGTACCGTCATGCAAAATATGGCGTATGCCGCCGAAAAACTTGGGCACCAGCTTTATACGCCAGACCACCTACTTTTGGGCATCATGCAAACGTTTGAATGTGATGCCGCCCGCCTGCTCACTGCGGTCAACATTGATTCAATTGACCTGCGTAATAAAGTGCTGGAGCACCTAAAAACGGCCACCGATTTAGCGCCAGACGTTGCTGCACCGGCATATTCACCTGATCTAGACCAATTACTTGCTGATGCGGCAACTGAATCCGCACAGCGTGGGCATAAGCAGGTTGATACGCTGAATTTGTTAGCAGCCTTGCGCCGTGCGCCCAATGCCATCGCCGCCAGTGAGCTCAATGCAAATGGGCTGACACAGCAAATGGTGTATTCACGCTTGCGCTTTGCAAAAGAGCAAAAGCAGGTGGTGCCAAAAGAGCAAAAGGCGCTTAATGAATTGAAAGCACCAGACAGCATTGGGGAAGCAATTGCAAAGGTTATTGTATCCGTCAGCCCTTTGTTTTTAGGCATTTCGGCTGCATTTTTACTCAGTGGTTATTTGCTGTACAGCAACATTGTTGCAAACCGCATGATGGTGTTTTTCTTTGTGGCATTAGGCTGGTTAGTTTCACTCGCACTGCATGAATTTGGTCATGCATTTGTCGCGTATGTTGGCGGGGATTACACCGTAGAGCAAAAGGGGTACCTGACCTTAGATCTGCGGAAGTACACCCACTTTGCACTTAGCATTGCGATGCCGCTTTTATTCTTGCTAATGGGTGGGATTGGCTTACCGGGTGGCGCGGTTTATATTCAACGCAACCTTATTCGTAAGCGCTATATGCATAGCTTAGTCTCAGCGGCGGGGCCTATTGCAAACGTCCTGTTTACGGTGCTGTTGGCAATTCCGTTTTTTAGCTTTCGGTTTGACGTGGTGGTAGGCGGTACGCGTTTCTTCTGGGCCGGGATGGCGTTCCTAATCTTTTTACAGATTACCGCGCTGGCTCTAAATTTATTGCCCATTCCAGGGCTAGATGGCTTTGGGATTATTGAGCCGTTTCTGCCCTATAGCGTGCTAACCGCACTTGCGCCATTGCGCCGCTATGGCATTCTATTGCTGATTGCGCTGCTCTGGTTCCCTAATCCGTTTCAAGATGTTTTTTGGAGCAGTGTTATCTGGCTCGGCAGCTTAGTACTCGACCCGAGCTGGATTTGGGAAGGGTATAACATGTTTAGGTTTTGGGAAGGCTAATTAGCGTTTGAAACGCAAGCCAGACTTATACGATGTAGCGTTCTGAAGTAACGCAAATAACGCGCTGGCGTATTCGACGCCCTCTCCCCTCTCAGATATAATCGAATCATGAACGCACTAGCATCCGCAACCGAGTTTCCCGCCCGTCGTAAGTCAACATATCTCAATTCTGCATCTGTGGCGCTTATGTATCGTGGCTGCCAACAGGCCATTGATGCATGGAATCAAGATCTTGCTGAAAATGGCACCATCAATTTCAACGAGATTGCAGAGCAGACAATATTTGACCCGCTCCACAAGGCCTTTGCGCGTTTACTAAACGCAACGCCGAATGACATTGCCGTGGCCTCTAGCGCAACGGAACAGCTTTCATCTTTGGCGTGGGCAATCATGCCGCCCAGTGGCAGCAAAATCTTAACAACCGGAATTGTTTTCCCGACAACAATTTACCCGTTTGCGCGGGTAGCTCGCCACACCGGCGCTGAAATAAAATTTATTCCCGGTGAAAACGGTTACACAGATCCGCAAAAGCTGCTTGATGCCATTGACGATACAACCGCCGTTGTTTGTCTTTCACATGTGGAATTTGGCAGTGGTCAGCAGTATGATCTGCGGCAATTTGCCGATGCTTGCCACGCGCATGGCGCGCTATTGATTGTAGATGCCACGCAGTCTGCCGGGGCGGTGCCAATTGATGCGCCTGCATCTGGCGCAGATGCGATTATTTCAGGCGGCTATAAATGGCTGTGTGGGCCATTTGGTGCGTCTGTAATGTATGTTGCCCCTAATCTGCAACGGACGCTTGATCCCGGCCTGATTGGGTTTCGTAGCAATAAAGACATTTGGAAGCTAGATGTTGAGTATCAAGACTTTCCTGATTCAGCGCATCGCTTTGAATTTAGCACGATGGCCTATGGCTGCTCAGTTGGGCTAGCAGAGTCCGTGCGCTATTTAGCAGATATTGGCGTAGAAAATATTCAAGCGCACAACTTAAAACTAGCGGACCGTTTATTAGCCGGGCTAGATGCGTTAGGTGCGCAGGTGGTCTCACCGCGTAACAATGCAGAACGCACCTCAATTGTGAGCGCTAAGCTGCCTAATATTGTGTCTGCTGATGTGGTTGACCATCTCAATAAAGCAAACATTATTATTTCTCCCCGCCGTGATTTATTCCGCTTTTCGCCACATCTCTACAACAGTACGGATGATATTGATCATGCGTTGGCTGAGTTAAAACAATTTCTACATACGGTAAAGCATTAAAAAACCTGCGTTCGTAGCGCAGCATATCGCGTATTCCTAGCGCCTTTTATCTCTATAAGAAACATGACTAAAATTATCTCCCGCGCCGAAATTGATGCAGCATTACCTTCTCTCGACTTGCTTGATGTGATCGAAGCGGGGTTTGTTGCTTACTCAGCAGAACAATCCGTTGTGCCGCCGGTGGGCGAGTTATTACTGCCTAAGGGCGAAGTCCATATCAAATATGGGTACCTGAAAGAAGATGATTACTATGTAATCAAAGTTGCGTCTGGTTTCTCTGGCAATGTCGCGTTGGGCAAGTCGCCTAACAACGGAATGATGCTGCTCTTTAGCCAGCACACAGGCGCTGTGGTTGCCGTCTTACTTGATGAAGGGTGGCTAACGGATGTGCGCACAGCAGTAGCGGGGGCAATTGCTGCGAAGTACATGGCACCGAGCAACGTAACGCGCATCGGTATCGTGGGCACTGGCATTCAAGCGCGCTTGCAATTGGAACATCTCAAGGCGATTACAGATTGTCGAGAGGTTTTGGTTTGGGGGCGTGGTGCCGCGCAGGTGGAGTCGTATCAAGCGGATATGACCGCTCAGGGGTTCAATGTCGCAACAACGCTAGCGACTGCTGAAATTGCGGCAACTTGTAATTTGATTGTGACCACAACCCCTAGTCACGCGCCGCTGCTGGCTGCAACCGATATCCGGCCGGGCACGCATATTACGGCGATTGGGTCAGATACACCGCATAAACAAGAGCTAGACTGTGCCATTTTGGGCAACGCCGATATTGTCGTGGCAGACAGCATTCCGCAATGCCGTGCGCGTGGTGAAATCTTCAAAAGCCTCACCGCCGGCACGATTGTAGACTCCGATCTGCGCGAATTAGGTCATGTGATTGCCGGGAATTGCAGCGGCCGCGACAATGATTCGCAAATCACCGTGGCAGATTTAACGGGTGTAGCCGTCCAAGATATTCAGATTACAAAAGGGATTTACGAAGCCTTAACGGACTAAACGTCCATAATCACGCAGCCCTGACTGCGCGCTATACCATTATTCCCCGCGTTCGTTGACGAAGTAACTATATAGCCCAAGTGAAATCAAAACAGAGATTGCAGATGGCACCACTAATGTGGCGATACCATATGTCTGATAGAGGAATGGGCCTGTAATGCCAGCCAGACCAATGCCCGTGGTACTTGCCGCAGATACCAATGTCATCACTTTACCGCGCTGAGCCGGAACTTGTTCACTTGCCAACGATAGCGTGCTAACAATTGAAAATTCAAAAATATTACGCATAACAAATAAGATGGCCAGTGCGGGGATCAATGCAATTCCCACAAATGGCATCGCGCAAAGACACACAAAAATTAGCACCATGCTGTAGATCATGCTGTTGCGCTTCCCCATCCGATCTCCAGCAATGCTAACAACCCCGCTACCAATAATGTCGGCGATCCCCAGCAATAACGCGACCCGCCCCAGCTGCGTAGCAGATAGCCCGTATTCAGACCCTAACCAAGCCCCGTAAGTAATATAAATTTGCATTGACGCAAACATAAGAAAGAACTTCCCGACAATGACAGCCCAAGCTGAGTTGGCATTAGCACCAAGTTGGAAGAAGCTAGTGTTAGGCGCGGCTGCCGCTGCGTTCGCTTTTGGCGTTTCTGGCATGCGTAAGAAAATAAACGCGCCGCACAACAGCAAGCCCCCAATAATCCAGAAAGGTGCCCGCCAGTCAAAAACATCAATAATACGGCCCGCAACTGCTAGCCCAATAATGCCGCTAAGCGCCCAAGCGTATTCCAAGATGCCTATGCCACGCGACCGCTGTTCCCAAGTAAGTTGGGCGCTGATGTAGGCTTGTAAGAGGGGGATGAAGAGCGCATTGCCAACGCCCATAATGGCCACGATGAGGATTGCGAATCCAAAATTCCCGCTAGTAAATGTAAACAACACGCTGGCGATTGCGGTTAGCAGCAACCCAAGCGACATTAATTTGCGGAAGCCGTACTTGTCACCAAAATCGCCAAAGATAGGTGACGTCAGACCCATTAGGCTGCGAATTGTAACCAGTGAGCCAACTTGGGCGATGGAAAAGTCGGTTCCCAACGCAATAACAGCTAAGAATGGGAAAAAGATCTGCACACCAGTGTCGGTTACAAACCGAACAGCGAGAGACGTGCCAATAAGACGCTTGATAGACATAGGTTTAGGAAATGCACTTGTAAGGCGCTGCGAAACCACCAATGATGTCTTGCTGGTTTTGCCTAATTACACAACTAGAACAAACTAAGTCTGGGTCAGTCTGCTATGTAGCTATGATTTCTTAGGGTAACGCGTGTAATAAGACACTGATATTAGCAGACATTTGGTCACCCAACGCTTGTCTTTATCCGGGTGTGATTGACTGGCGCGAAATGCCCTAGTCACAATGGGTTTCAATCCATCAGCGTCTGTGTTGCCCAGAATGCAGGGTATTTATAAATCTGGCTGATTCAAAGCAGTCAAAGACAGCCCAACTTCAGCGCTATATAACCAGCGCTCCATGTTAGCTTTTATCCGCGGCCATTCATAATCCAGCATGCCAAAATAGGCGGTGTCGCGGTTGCGGCCTTTATAAACGATGTGCTGCCGAAAGAGACCCTCAGGCTGAAATCCTAGCCGTTTCGCCGCCGCTTGTGATCGCGCATTGAGACTATCGCACTTCCATTCTGCGCGACGGTAGCCGAGCGTATCAAACGTGTCTTTTAGCAAAAGATAGATGGTTTCTGTGTTGACCTTAGTGTTTTGCACAGCCTGGATGTACCAAATGTGCCCTAACTCTAAGCGACCATGCGCAGGCGTAATATTCAGCTGGCTCACAATGCCAACCGTATGGCCTTGGTAAATCACGGCATAAAACATTGGCTCGGTCTTGGCTTGAATATCTTCTAGCCAAGCTTGAAAGTCTTCTAAAGCGGTCCACGGGCCATAGGGCATGTATAGCCATTGGTTATCGGCTGCTTCTGATCCTTGAATATGGGGATATAGCTCGGCAGCATCCACTGTTGGTAACACTGCCCGCAGGGTTACATACTTGCCAACGTGTACAGCACGTTTGGGGTAAGGATAAGACTTGGCAGGTACCGGTTGCCCGATTGGAAATGAGGTCATACAGAGCGCTCCTCTAGTTGTGGTTTACTAAATTTCAAAAAGCCGTTCACAATTGCAACGCCAAGCAAAATTAGTCCAAAGCCCACGAGGGTGTACCAATGCAGGCGTTCTCCCAGCACCAATACGCCGAGAATTACGCCAAAAATTGGCACCATGTAAATCGACATTGATACATAACTTGGCTCAGCCCGGTCTAGTAAAGCATAAAACAGCACAAACGCGAGCGCAGTGCCAACAACTGCCAAGAACACCATCGCGCCAACCGCGCCAGACGATGGGAATGGGTTTTGCCAAGGTTGCTCAAAGAACAATGCCACCGGCAACAACATTACTGATGCCGCCAACAGTTGTGACGTTGGGACAACAAGCGGTTCCATGCCCTTGAGCGTGCGGGCTTCAATGATGAACGCGACGGTATACAGCAGCACAGCTAAGACAATAGCAAGCACGCCAATGCGTGTGCCGTTGAGGCCACTAAATAAGCTTGGACCAATTAGGAACAGTAATCCAACAAAGCCCACAATGGCCCCAATTGCTTTTGGTTTTGTAATACGGTCTGTCGCGATAAAAAAGTGTGACGCGACCACTGTAAACAGCGGCAGCGTGCCATTGATAATTGAGGCTAAGGCGCTATCGATGTATTGCTCGCCGTAAGAAAATAAGGCGAACGGCACAGACATATGAAAGAATGCCGACACAATCAGATACCACCACAACTGTTTGTCACGCGGGAGTTTGCGGCCTTGTAGCTTCAAAATTACAAACAGCAACAGCGCCCCCAGCGTCAGGCGCACGCCAGCTAACGTCATTGGTGGAATTTCTGCCACGGCAATCTTAATAAACAGAAAAGACGGCCCCCAAGCAGCAGCTAATCCAATTAGTAACATCACGCGAATCAATGGAGTGTTTTTCATCGCGCAAGCTTATCACTGTCACTCAAAAAGAGTCTGCCGAATCCGTGGATGTTATGGACTTGGAAGAAGTCACGGTGCGCTTAGTTGGGCAATAACAGACTATTCTGCTTGTATCCAAAAACAACCTGTGTGCAGGGTAGCTTTACCCCGGTGTGGGCGCTGCTAAATGGAACTGTCTCTTTGCAAAAAAGTGGTGCCACTCCACGGAGCGGCATTACTTATTTAGTCTTGAGCTATTGCCTTGCGTAATTTTTCTAGCAAGGTTTGCTGCCCGGCTGGCCCAAGCCCCTTTGAGACGGCAGCCTGCACAACCGGTTCCCAATTCGGCACGATCTGATCTTGCCAAGGGATGCCATAGTCGGCAAAGACTTGTTGCGTTTCAGGGTACTGTTCGGCAACTAAGGCTACCGGCGTAAAACCATCAATGGCCACTGCAGTTGGGCTGGCGGGGCGTGATATGGCGTGCGGTGGGATGGTGGTGTCGAATACGCGCGCGGCATTATTGCCCATAATATCGGCCATAACATCCGCGCCTAGGTTGAGCTTGTGGATGGCGTGCATCAACGGCTGAAAGTCTGGTTCTTTCATTTTGCCGGGATAGATGAGCAAGGGATAGTCTGTCCCGAACAGGATCTTACGGTGATCAATGGCCGCGATGGCCGTTGTGAAGATTTTCTTGGTGCTGTAAAGCAGCGGTGATGCTGCCGTGTCATAGTACACATTCTGCAACTGTTTACGGACGCGCGGCATCATTTCGTAAAACAGGAGGCCACCGCCCCAGTGCGCAAGGATCAATTTCAAGGTGGGGAATTGGCAGGCCAAATCATAATAATGGCGCAGCGGCGTGGTGCTTTTACCAAGGTAGTACCCCCCAATTTCCTCACTGACATGTAAGTTCAGCGGCACGTTGTTTTCAACGCACATCTCCACCAAGCGCAAAAAGTCAGGGTCGGTTAGGCCGTGCCCTTGCGCGTATGGATTCAGTTCACCCAAGCCCGCTAGGCCATTATCTAAACAGCGTTGAAATTCATCTAACGCGGCTTGTCCCGCTTTCGGCTGGATGGTTGCCAGTGCAATGACGCGGTCTGGGTAACGCCGCACCAGTTCGATGGCTTGATCGTTCCGGCGCACGCAAGACTCATGTTGATAGAAGTATTCTCCAACAATCACCACTTTATCAATGCCAGCCCGATCCATATCGGCAAGCATGCGCTCTGGGCTCGCCCAGCCCTGAATAGACTTGCCCTGCGGCGGATTGAGTAATAATCCCCAGTAGGGTTCCTGCTCTGAAAATTGTGCGAGGCGATCCCGTAATTCAGGCGGTGTGAAGTGGATATGGGCGTCGATGACCATGCGCGGATTATTCGTTATAGAAGCCGTAAACGGCGCGGGAAATGTCGCTGACCATGGTGCTGTGTATGTTCCAGTCTAAGGCTTCTGGTCGCCACACAAAAATGCCAAGCGCGTAAGACCCAGACGGGGCTTCGACAATTGCAACATCGCCGTAGGTGCTAATTTCTAAGCCATGCCGATGGGCAATGGGGAATTGTGGCGGTACGCCAGCTTCAATCAATGCGCCAATGCGGTCTAGTCGGAACAGATCAATCAATTGCTGGCATGCTGCTGGCGTGAACGCCTGCGGATAGACAAGCCGCAATGTGCCGCCTTTTTCATTCGCGCATAGGTCAAGATTTGCCATCAGCCAAGTGATCTCGCGCGCCGTTGTCTGCCGCCAAGCGTCTGGCCCGGTGTTGATATCAATGCGCCCGTTGGCTGGCGTTTGAATTTCTGGCGCTGGGCCATCTTGCCCATAGAAGCCCGCCATAAACGTACTTTGTAACCCAAGCTGCTGCATGGTCTGCGTGACAAGCGCAGCGCCCAAGGCTGGGTCGCCACCGCCCAACTGTGTCAGTACGGCGTTGGCGTGTTCTACACTGTTACGCTGGACGCTGTTTTCTAGTGCTAATTGCAGATCCGGTGCGATGGTTGGGCCAGACGTGCGCATGGCAGTAATGGCCATTGGCACTGTCATCAGTTCCATTCCACTCACCGCGATGTCAGCTTGTAACGGCAATTCTTCGCCGGTTTCAAGATTGATAATCATCATGCTCAGGACGCCCTGAAAGCCAAGCTGCGAAATATAATCTTGCACAAAATCGCCAATGGTCACTTGGGTTGGGGCAACCACCTCCCCTTGCGCAAGCGTAAGATGGGCGCGGCGATTGCTAGGCTGCCGTAGCGCGAGGTCAATGACTTGTATGGATGAAGCTTTGTCTATATTTAGGCCCGGTGCACCGGCTTCAAAGTTGATCGTAGCGGCATTACCGCGCGCCTGTCCCGGTTGAATGGCGTAAACGGCGTTGATTTCATCAAGCACGCCTTCTAATTGACGGCGATCATATTCAATGACAATTTCTACATCAACCGCGCCGGGGCGTTGGTTCCAAAGGTAGGCCCAAAAGCCGAACCAAAAGCTAGTGTCGGAGCGGAAGGTTTCGATGACGGCAAAAATAGAGTCTAGATCGGCCCGAAAGCTAATGTCTGCCGGATCGATGTGAATGATGGCGTCTTGGAAATAAAGCTCAACGGGGCGGCTGTAGATCTGATTGAGACGATCACGCGCTTCTTGTTGCGTTAATCCACCAATCGGCACGCCTTCTACGCTGGTGCCAGCTTGTAAACGGGCGCGAATATTGCTGTAGTTAACAAGTTGGAGCGAAAAGTAGATCGCTGCAGAAAAAATGCTGAGGATAGTGAGCCAGTTCAGAATAACTGGGTTACGGCGAGTTTCCAATTCAAATCCTTATTTGGCGCTTCTAGGGCCTGGCTAGCAAGTTGCGTTTGCCATTATTTGCACTAGATTGTGCACAAGTGCCTGCGTGTGCGCCTTGTTTCAGTCTAGCTAACTCAGGTATACTTTGTGTACAAATGACGTTAATGAAGCGTCAATGATTGTAAAAATTTTAAGCTGTCTTACACAATAAGACAAAAGATCAGTTACAACGTGTTTTGCCGCGCTCAACGCCTGAGTGGGCACATGCATAGCGATCTTTGAACTCAATTATAGAGAGGCATACCCAATAATGGCAAAATACACCACTCCCCAAGAAGTCTTTGACGCAATGGTAACGGAATTCGATGCAAGCAAAGCTGCCGATATGAATGCGCGTGCACAACTAAAGCTCTCCGGTGAAAACGGCGGCGACTGGCACCTGACCATTGACGGCGGCAAGATCGAAATTGAAAAAGGCACCATGGATGACCCGCAAATGACCATGAGCATGAGCGATGACACTTGGGTAGACTTGGTCAATGGTGATGCCAACGCAATGATGTTGTTTATGCAAGGCAAGATCAAAGTGACTGGCGATATGCAACTCGCTATGCAATTGCAAAAATTATTCTAAAGTGAACCTGTAGAAAGAGGGCTACGCTGTGGCGTGTCCCTCTTTCTCGCTACTCTCTACTTTTCCTATGGAACGCGAAGAAATCAGACGCTACCAGCTCGTCGGCATGATCACCGGTATTTTGGGTGGTGTGATGACGGCTAACTTTTTTCCAGATTTTCGAGATTCAATTGGCGGCTGGGGGCCAGTGGTGTTCTGGGGTGCTGCCGTTGGGGGCTTACTTGGCTCACCAACTGCACTTCAACGCATTGGTCTTATTTTGACACGCGACCCTAAAAAAGAAGCGACCAATCTTGTGATCGGCATTCTGGTGCCGATTATTACTATTCTAGTGTTGTACTGGCTATACAGCTCACTACTTTAATACCGCTATCCTAAACCGCTGTGACTGACTATAAAACGCCTGCGCTAACTGTTGATGTTGTCATTTTTTGCTTACGTGAGCAACGTTTGCAAACTTTGTTAATTAAACGTGGGGTAGAGCCATATAGTGGCAAGTGGGCCATCCCCGGTGGTTATGTGCGTTACGGTGAAGACATTGACGCTGCCGCGTTGCGCGAGCTCGGTGAAGAGACGGGCGTGCATAACATTTATCTGGAGCAGCTCTACACCTTTGGCGCACCAGACCGCGACCCGCGTGGGCACACGGTTACCGTCACCTATTTCGCGCTCATCCCTGATGAAAACATCACGATTGAAGCCGGCACCGATGCCACAGACGCCGCTTGGCACGTCTTAGACGAGCTGCCAGACGTTGCGTTTGATCACAAAGAAATTATTGGCTACGCCCATGAGCGGCTGCGCTACAAATTGGAATACACCTCAGCTGGCTTCAAGCTGTTGCCACGTGAATTCACGCTCACCGAACTGCAAACCGCCTACGAAATTGTGCTCGGCGAAAAGCTAGACAAACGCAATTTCCGTCGGCGTTTGTTAGAAGCTGACGTACTTGAAAAAACAGGCCAATATCGCTCTGGCGGCGAAGGCCGTCCGGCTATGCTGTATCGCTATCATGCCAAAGCAGACCCGCAAGTGAAGGCGCGGCGGTTATATCCGTAGCCTAGCTTCATATAGTCAGTCGACACTAGACGTTGAAATAATCCATCACTTGGCTTACACGCGCTAGCCTCAAAAATCGCTCGCTCTCAACATTTTCATCAGCCACTTGCTCATGCACCCATGTGGTGTGGAATGGGATGTGAATGCCATATGCGCCAAGTTCCAAAACTGGCAGCACATCAGAGCGGAGTGAATTACCAATCATCACAAACTCCTCCGACTGTAGGCTGTAACGCGCAAGAATTTCTTGATAATCCTGCGGTTGTTTATCACTCACAATTTCCACATGGTCAAAAAAATGACGTAAGCCTGAGCGGGCCAGTTTGCGTTGTTGGTCTAGCAAATCTCCTTTAGTAAGCACCATTAGGGTGTAGTTAGCCGCTAAACGTTCTAAAACGCGGGGAACATCTGGCAAGATCTCAATAGGGTATGTGATCATTTCTTTACCAAGCGTGATAATTTTCTGAATATCTTCAGTAGAGATCAATCCATTGGTGACTTCAATAGCGGTTTCAATCATAGAAAGCATAAACCCCTTCGCGCCATAGCCATATAACGCAAGATTACGCTTTTCCACCGCATAAAGTTTGGTTGCAATCTCTGCCACCGGAACATATTGCGCCAACAACGCATTGAATTGTTTTTCAACATCTTGAAAGAACGGTTCGTTGACCCAAAGCGTATCATCTGCATCAAAGGCAATTGTTGTAATCTTTTTTGGAAATTGCATAAGGAACCCTGTTTGTAATGTGTTCTGCTGTCAGCGCATAAAAGTAAAGAGCGCACAGAATTTGTTGCTGATTTATATCCACCAAATCATTTTGCTGAATTTTATATTCAGAAGCAGAAATCCCCTAATGTCCACCAATTTTCATCGCAACATTATCTGTTAGTCTGACGGCATAGCACTGTCGCTCCACATCAGCAGCCGTTTTTGCTAAACGGGCACCTTGTGTTGCGCATTGTGGTCTACCCTAACTTGAGTTAAATAACGACGCGTAAGACACAACACGCGTACAGCTAATTTTAGTGATGGGGTATGCACAAGATTGTGTTGAGATCGATCAGTATGAACGACAACAGACGGAAAAAGAAGATCAGCTATTTCTCTCTGGCATTGTTGATATGTAGCGCGCTAGGGTTAGGGAACAAGTGTTTGATTTCGCCTCAGATGGCGGAGGGTACACGAATCACGACAACTCCACAATTGACAGCACCTAACCCATATCCTGACTCAAGGCTAGTTGGCTCTCACAAACGTCAACACGTGGTTCGGGGCGGCCCATTACCCGCGCTTATGCTAACGGACTCTTATATTGTGGAGGACGTCTCTTTAGAAGGGGGTATTGCACATTTCAGTCAGCAGTCAGACAAACTAGCGCAAACACGATCGCTAGTGAAAGGGGCAGAAACACCAGCGTATGAAGTGCAGTTTGGCCCAGAAGGCTACTCTAACATTACTATTCTTCGCGAGCTAAATACACCTTGCGTAGGAAAAACTTTTTATGTTTTGATTGATGACTATGGCACTGATACGGTCAGATATAAAACCAAATCTTTCGAATTTACTCCTGACGATGCGTAGTCAAAATCAGGCAACGCATCGTCAGTGTTTCGTAGCAAAACGCTTCCACCAAATAGCAACTCAGCCTAGCTTAGCGCCCCATAATTTCAACTTCTGCTAACTGTAGATAATTAGTGTCAGCAAGCTGAATACGGACATAACGCCCGGTGCGGTTGACCGCAACTTCACGATTAGGTAGCGGATGCGAGTTGGAGAAGTATGAGAACGTTCCGGCATCTTGCGCAACTGTTGTTGGGGTTTGTGATGAGAATGGTGTGTCAGAGACAAATACATAAAACGGTGCTAAACGATCAGCAGCCTCTAAGCGGTTCCAAACTATGATTTCATCAATGGTTTTGACACTACCAAGATCAACCTCCCACCATGAATAAGCATGGGCATAAGTGATTGAAACCGATCCACCAGACCAATACCCGTTCGTATTACCATCACAAGCTCGGCTAGCGCTAGCGCCGTAGAAAATAGACACTTGTGATGTTGTAACTCCATTTTCTAGACACAAATTAGAAACCGTACTTGGATCGACCGTTGGTGTTGGTTCAGGCACGGCTGTATGCGTCGCAGTAGGCCCTGGTGTGCTAGTTTCTGTTGGAACAGGTGTTGCTGTAGCTGGTCCAGCGCCAACAGAGCCCATAATTTCAACTTCTGCGAGTTGTAGGTAATTAGTATCGGCCA
>JAHDBW010000039.1 GCA_020630175.1 Anaerolineales bacterium | reverse complement strand
GGTGTATTGCATTTGCTCCCAAACCGCTACGCCAAAGAGGAAAGCTACGCTCGGCATAAATTGCAAGCCAGCCCAAAACACAATACCCGAGACTAGCAAAAACAATGTCACGCTGTTTAGTAAGCGTTTGGTAGAAAGACGACGCTGCATGAACGCCAAAATAACGCTAGCAACAATGCCAACAGCAGCAACTAAAACGTAACTCCAAAGCCATGCTGTTTCATCGAAGTGCGCAAAGAAAATTGAAGCAGCAGCAGTGTATGAAAATGAAAACGTGGCCCCAAAACAAAGAGCGTGTAACGCCAACAACCCAAACAGCTTGGACTCATCCTCTCTGATTTGCAATTTGCGATAAAACGCAGAGATCATGTTGGTTACCTGTAGATGAGGAAAAAAGAAAGACCAATGCGTTGAACTAAATTAGTTGTGTACCGTAATAGACACCACTACTTTCAACCAACGCTACCATTTCAACGCATCGGCCATTACAGGGATCATATTACATATAGCGCAATATTTAGTATGAATACTGATATAGTCTCGTTTGAATTCTGATTCAAGACCAAGCAGAAACCGGCAACTTACCAAAAGCTGCGGCTCGCCATCGTTACACAGGAAACATCGCGAACAGTGTAAAATTCTGGCCTATGCAATCAAATTCATTTTTGCGTTACTTAACACCGGCTGGGCTCATCTTATTATGGTGGGGCTACTTTGGACCGTGGATTCAGCATCGGGCCGCCCCGTTGCGAATGAGCGGGTATATGCTCTCTGAATGGGTGCACATTTTGCCGGAAGTTCGGGCTGGTGCCGTGCCTTTTGCGAAGCCGCACTATATGCTTCCCCTGTTGCTAACTATTTTGCTAACCGTGACAGTGCTCAGCAAGCCTGGCACCAAAGCAATGCCCAAAGCAGCATGGCTTGCCATTGGTGCTCTCTTGGCGTTTTCAGTGTATTTACTGCTCGTAGACCCCTCAATTTTGCGCTGGCGTGATGATGTCACTATGCAAAAAGTAATTTGGTGGTTTGCCGGCACGTGGGTCGCGGCGATTGTGATCTTGTTGATTAACATAGATGGGCGCGGAAAAAACTGGAGCTTGCTGATTCAGTTAGCGTTAGGCGTTGGCATTATGGTGCTAGATTGGTGGCTGATAACGCAGGTAATGCCGTGGATTATCGGGCTATTCAATATGACCCCACCCATCGGCAACGGCTGGATTGCATCACAAGTTGGCGGGGCCTTAGTTGCCGTCAGCGCATTTGCGCAGCGATTACAACTGCGCTATGCAGAGCGTCTCAACCAAGCATGACAACAGATGCGCTAACCGGCGAAGCGGCCGTTACTTTTTTACAAGAAAGTGGCAGCATGAAACGCTTGCCACGCGTTGGTTGGTTACAACGCGGCGTGACACCTGCAGAAAGTCTGGCAGATCATTCTTACCGGGTAACGCTGTTTGCAATGCTCATTGCTGATGCGATTGCGCAAGAGACGCCGGTCGATACAGAGCGCGTACTGCGCATGGCACTGGTCCATGACTTAGCAGAAACACGGTTCGGCGACTTACCAAGTCCAGCCAAACGTTACCTGCCAGAAAATGCCAAAGCGAACGCCGAAGCACTGGCCTTCAAGGATATGACAGTCAACCTTGGCGCTATCGGCCAGCACTATCAGGCGCTACGCAACGAAGAAAGTGCCGCTGAAACGTTAGAAAGCCGCATTGTCAACGCTGCGGATCGGCTCGAGCTGCTATTACAAGCCGTTGAATATGAACTTGCCGGAAATCGCCGCGTGGCAGAATTTTGGCAATCATCAAAAAATGAGACCTTGGGTGATCTGCATCCCATCGTCAAAGAAATGTTGACGGCCATTGAACGCCGCCGCCCTACACCATGACCTTCCTTTCCATTCCAACGACAGAGCGCTTCAAAATGTTCTCCGCAATTCACTTGTTCTTCATTCGTGAAGGTCAGATTTTGTTGCTGCGCCGCTTCAACACTGGTTATGAAGATGGCAATTACAGCGTTCCAGCGGGCCACTTAGAAGGCAATGAAGAAGTGCGCGAGGCTGGTGCACGTGAAGCGTTAGAAGAAACTGGCGTCAGCGTTGCCCCGAGCGATATTGAAATTGTGGGTATTTTGCACCGCCGCTCAGATCAGGAACGGGTGGATTGGTTTGGTATTGTGCATGATTGGCAAGGCGATATTTACAACGCTGAACCAAATAAATGCGACGACCTGCGCTGGTTTGCATTAGACGCCTTACCGCAAAACATGGTGCCCTATGTGCACCACGCGCTTCAAAATTATCAAAACGGCATTCCGTTTGACAGCTTCGGGTGGTAACCATGCATATGAAAGGTAAAAACGCCCTGCTCACTGGCGGGTCACGCGGATTAGGGCCATTTATTGCTGCGGCACTCGCAGAAGAAGGCGTCAATCTGGTGATTACGGCGCGTAATCAAGACGCCTTAGACGCTGTTGCAACCGACTTGCGTAAGACTGGCATAACGGTGTTTGCCATCGCGTGTGACATCAACGATGCCGCTGGCCGCCAAATGTTGGTAGACACTGCCAATGAAAAATTAGGGCGCATTGATTTTCTAATCAACAATGCTGGGATTGAAACCGCAGGCGCGTTTGAAAAACACGATCCGGCCGAAATTGACCTTACCGTGACCACAAATGTCACCAGCCCACTACACTTAGCGCATATGTTGCTGCCAGACATGCTAGCGCGTGAAAGCGGGCACATCGTTAACATTGCCTCACTGGCAGGTAAGCAAGGCTCCGCCTATGACGCAATGTATAGCGGCACCAAAGCCGCGCTAATTGAATGGACGCGAGGACTGCGCGCTGAACTAAAAGGCCGTGGCGTGAGCGTATCTGCAATTGCGCCAGGCTATATTTCAGAGGTCGGCATGTTTGCCAGCTTTGGTGTGGAAGCCCCTAAATTACTAGGAACGTCTAGCCCAGAAACCGTGGCCGCTGCCGTTGTAAAAGCCATCAAAAACGACATATTTGAAATTATCATCAATCCAATTCCAGTTAAGCCGTTGCTGGCACTCAACATTTTCTTTCCGGCAGTGGGGGATTTTTTCCTCAAGTGGACTGGTATCAATAAGGTTCAGAAAGAAAAGGTTGGCGAGGCTTAGCCACTCTTAACGGTCAACTTCAGAAAAACGCGCCATAATTCTGTATTATGCGCAGACATCCAACACCCCACCCAATTCAACCCGGTCAAGAATCCGTTTGGGACTACCCCAGACCTCCATTGCTACAAAAAACTGCAAAATCTATTCAGGTTTACTTCAACGGCATTTGCATTGTAGACACCCAAAACGCCTATCGCGTTTTAGAGACCAGCCATCCGCCAAGCTATTACTTGCCGCCAGCGGATATAAAAATGGCGCATTTTCAACCCGTAGCCGGTCGTTCGATTTGTGAATGGAAAGGGCAAGCCCAATATTACACAATTGTAGTTGGCAAAAAAATTGCAGAACGCGTTGCTTGGGCCTATCCAACGCCCACCGCAGACTTTGCAGAAATCAAAGACTATATTGCGTTGTACCCCGCCCCAATGGACAAGTGCGTTGTGGATGGAGAGCTTGTTCAACCGCAGCCTGGTGAATTTTACGGCGGCTGGATTACTAGCGATGTGGTTGGCCCGTTCAAGGGCGCAGCAGGGTCTTGGGGTTGGTAACCTCTAGTTGAAGCGTTGACAGCTAACGTACCTAAGGCTAGTTCTACGCCAATACGTCCACGCCAAATGCAAGCCAAGCAATAGTCAGGCCCGCTAGGTAAACTAGTCCAGACACTAAGATGACTGTTCCGGCAGTTTGCCAGCGGCCTTCTTTTTCGGCATGACCTTTTACCCGATGCCACAAAATTGGCGTTGCTAACAGCGCCAATGGCAGCATAAATAACGGCAATGTGTCCGTCACAAATCCCGCAATCAATCCGCCAACGATCCCAACCGTAATAAGCCGCAGCATTGCATTTGCAGCGGGACGCCCAACCGCCACGGTAAAGCTATTGCCATTTGCTTTATCGACCTCATAGTCGCGTAATTGCTGCTCTAACTGCGCGCTAAGCGATGCCAAAATCAACAGGCCATACATCAGTTTGTCCACTGCTAACCAAGGTAACCCTAGCAACAGCATAAAGACTAAATAAGGGTAGCTTTCTACAAACAGCATATGCGAAAGCAGATCCCACACCGGGCGATACTTAAGGCGAAACGGCGGTGCTGAATACACCCACATCACCAAGCAAGAGATCAAAATAACCAAGGGTGCCCACACGCCATACTGAATAAAAATCCAGAAAATCACGCAAAAGGTAATGCCAAACAATAGCGCAACGCCCCACGTTGGCATTTGCACCAAGGCAAAGAAATTGCGCCGCGCTTTCGCGGGTTCAGTTGCATCGTCTGGGCTGTCAAAATAGTCATTGAGGGCGAAACCCATCCAATAGCCAATGGCCATGCCAACTGCCAACAACCAAGCTTGCGGGGTAAACGCCCGGTGAAACAGCATTGCCATAAAGCAGATGCCAAACGTGACTGCCCACGCGTCACCGTGATTGAAGAAAAGCCAAGGAAGATGTCGCATTAGGCAGCCTGTAAAACCGCTAGCATCTTCGGATAAATGGTTGGCGTGGCAGCCATAAGGGTCACTTGGCGTTGCAATGTAAACGGCGCACCGTCTAAATGCGATACGGTTGCGCCAGCCTCTTGCGCAATTAACACACCAGCCGCAGCATCCCAAGAGAATAGAAACTGCTCCCAATAGCCTTCGGCCCGTCCGGCAGCAATGTAGCACAAATCCAACGCCGCAGAGCCAATGCGCCGTAGGCCTTGGCAATGTTCCAACATTGAAGTGGCCTGCTTGTAATTATTGGTGTCAGCATTTGCCCGATCATATGGGAAGCCGGTAATCATTAGGCTACTGCCGATGCGTTCAATCGTAGAGCATTGCAACGGCACCGGCGCGGCATCCGCAACCTTCAAATAAGCACCTTGGCCCTTCACAGCCGAAAACAGCTCATCAGCCATGGGGTCATAAACGACGCCAACTTGTGGTTCATTTTTGTAATACAACCCTAAGCTAACCGAAAACGGCGTTAGGCCATGGGCAAAGTTCGTGGTGCCATCAAGCGGGTCGATGTGCCACTGCCACGGACTATCTGGCCGAATATTGCTGCCCTCTTCACCAACAATTCCAAATGTAGGAAAAGCCTTTGTTAATGCGGTAACCAATAGTGCTTCACACTGCTGATCGTATTGCGTAACCCAATCATTTTGGTTGCTTTTGTGGGTAATTTGAACATTTTTTCGGAAGCCTTCGCGAAGGAAAGCACCCGCCTTATATGCAATGTCACAACAAGTCTTATGAATATTATCTAAATCGGCCATATGTCAATCATGCCTAATCGTTTGAAATACAGAAGTATCTGTATGTTGAAATGTATATCTAAAACTATTCTATATATTGGAAAAATATAATTTATTTGTTATATAAACATGCCATATTTTGTTAACATATACGTAGTTAGTAAACACTGTGTTTATTATTGGTTATAGAATCCAATATTTTCTAAATTCGCTCAAACTTAGCTGTACAGAAACGTTGTTATCATGGTACTATCATGGTTATTAGACGGCACTTTAGTAGTTTATATTCGTTTTGCAAAGGCAGTGCGTGTATTTTCAATTACTTTAGACTGCATTAAGTATTAAGTTTACGGGATCTTCAAACGAATTAGCCCGTTCAGTGCATATCAACTGGGAGGAATATGCAATGAATGAGGAAGGTATACAAAAAGTTAGTAACAGCGAAGATAGTAGTATGAATTCTGAGCAAAGTAACCCCTTAGATTGGCGCACAAAGCGACGGCTGCGGGCATGGGAACTCAAAGAACAAGGTTGGACACAACGTCAAATTGCTAGTGAGTTAAACGTTTCTGAAGGCGCTGTTAGCCAATGGTTCAAGCGCGCCAAGGTTCGTGGCGTAGATGCATTAATGCCAAAGCCTGGCCGGCGCAATCGTCAAGCCTTAAATCTCAATCAGCTACAACGGCTTGCTGATTGTATCGAATTTGGCGCAAGCGCATTTGGCTTTGATGATGATGCCTGGACACGAGACCGCTTCTGCTGGTTAATTGAAAATAAATTCAATATCCAAATTGATGCCGAAGACCTTGCAGACTTTGATTAGTTAGCTAATCACATACAATTCTATAGCAGTTCAAAATACGCCATAACATGGCGTATTTTTTTGTCTACGCGCTATTAATCTTGATGCAGTAGCTCAGATAGCGATACCATTATCTGAATGCAATGCAATTTAGCCATTGCACGATCACCACCAGAGTTCCGCTATGACAAAACGCCCTGTTCAAGGATTACACCACATTACAGCCGTTGCCAGTGATGCTAATCAAAATATTGATTTTTATCAAACTGTTTTGGGGCAGCGGTTAGTGAAGCGCACGGTCAATTTTGACGACCCCAAAACATATCACCTGTACTATGGCGATAAGGTCGGCTCTCCGGGCACTATTATGACATTCTTTCCATGGCAGCACATGCGCCGTGGCAGTCGTGGTGTTGGCGAAACCGGCGCAACCGGCTACCTCATCCCGCCAGATGCCGTTGACTATTGGCAAGACCGCCTCACTAAGCACAACATTGAAACCACGCCAACACAGTCTAGATTTGGCGAGACCGTCTTAGCCTTTGCTGATCCCAACGGGCTGCCATTAGAGCTTATAACGGATCGCGACAACAGCGATATTGTGCATTGGGATGCTGGCGAGATCGCAAGCGAACACGCAATCCGTGGGTTTCATGGCGTAACGCTTTGGGTAAAAGATGCCGCCCCCACCGCCCACGTCCTCACGCAACATTTGGGCTTTACCCGCGTGGGGCAAGAAAAAAATCGAATTCGATTACGCGGGGCTTCAACAGCAGTTGGACTTTATATCGACTTGCTAGAGTTACCAACCGTCAGCAAGGGACGTTTTGGCGCTGGCTCCGTTCATCATATTGCCTTCCGCACTGTTGACGACGATGAACAAGCCGAATACTTAGACCGGCTGCGCTTGGCCGGGTTGCAAGTCACACCTGTTCAAGACCGCCAATACTTCCATTCCATCTATTTTAGAGAGCCAAATGGCGTTCTCTTTGAAATTGCCACCGATGCCCCCGGCTTTTTATACGATGAACATATCGATACGCTAGGGCAACAGCTAAAATTACCAACCTGGCTCGAACCGCATCGCCAAGAAATAGAGCGCATTGTGCCACCATTAGAGATAGACAAAACAAAATGACCAGCGCTGGCCCTCACCAAAATCAACCCGTATACGCCGCAGGCACACCGCTCGCCGACGCAACAAGCGCCATGATCCTGATTCATGGGCGCGGCGCAACGGCGCAAAGCATCTTGCCCTTAGGGCAGCAATTCCCCATTGCAGGCATGGCCTATCTCGCCCCACAGGCACGCGGCAATCAGTGGTACCCGTTCAGCTTCTTGAATCCAATGACAGACAATCAGCCGGGCATTGATTCGGCAATGGACATGTTAGCCACCCTCGTTGCACAAGTAATCGAGAGCGGAATTCCAGCCGAAAAAATTGTCATTGGTGGCTTTTCACAAGGGGCCTGCGTGAGTGCAGAGTTTATGGCCCGTAACGCCCAGCGGTATGGCGGATTACTAGTGTTCAGCGGCGGCCTAATTGGCCCACCCGGCACAGCACGCGATTATGCAGGCAGCTTAGCTGGCACGCCCGTATTTATTGGCTGTAGCGATGTTGACTTTCATATCCCAGTTGAACGGGTGCATGAAACAGCCGCCGTGCTTACCAAAATGGGCGCAACCGTTACCAAGAAAATCTATCCAGACATGGGCCACACCATTATCCAAGAAGAGCTAGTGCAGGCGCAAACTGTACTCAACGCCCTAGCCACTGCACCAAACTAACGCCCACCGCAGCCGGTGCGACCAAAAGCCACGCCAACCGCTTCGGCTAGAATGCGTAAATTCAACTGGGATTTACACATGGTCACCACTCGTTTTCATAGCCACTTAATTTGCGTAATACTAGTCAGCGCTCTTTGGATAAGCGGCTGTACAACCCAAGCGCCCCCACCTGCCAGCAGTTCAGAACCAACGCGCAGTGAAGGCACTTACATTTTGCTCTCTGAGCGTCCGCCAGCATTCCTTCAGATCGACCCTAGCCAAGGAACTTTATTAGCAGAGGCAGCGCTACCAATTCCCGACTATGAAAATCAGGGGCCAGAGGGCATCGCCTTCTTACCCAATGCCGAGGCACAACGCATGGGCTTAGACGCCGCTAGTGGTGCCGGTTATCTCTTGGTCACTGTACAAGTGCACGCCCAACTCTACATTTTTGATTGGCATCCCACCAACGGCGTCCAGCTCGTAAAGCAACTCGCGCTACCGGGTATCAAAGACGATATCGCCGCACTGCAATACCGAGACGGCACGCTCTGGGCCATGGCAACAAGCGAACGCAAGCTGCATCAGTTTGACTTGCAACAGTTGCTGGCCGGAGATCCAGCCACCCAGCCAGTTTACAATCTCAAGCCGTTAGCGTTCAAAACAAAGGATATTGAAGGGCTGTTCATGCAACCAGACGGCACGGGTCTGCTCGCCAACGACAGCGCAAATCAGTTGATCTTTGTGGCAGAATTCCCGGCTTGCGCAACCACACAAACCTGCCAACCAACCGACACGCTAAAAAAGATTGACCAACCTAGTGATGTTGGTTGGGACGCAAGCAGCGCACAGTATGTATACGTCTCACGCAACAACGGCACTAGCCGCGTTTACACGCTTGATCCCACAACTAAAGACAGCAGCCTGCTGTATGAAAGCGACTATGATTTAGAAGGCATTGTCGTACTGCCATAAAACTCGCCCCCACGGCACGCACTTTCGGCTTACAATAACAGCATGATCAAAGCAATTATTTTCGATGTTGGCGGCGTGATGTTACGTACCGAAAGCCGCGACCCACGCAACGCAATTGAAGCGCGGCACAACCTAGCCCCCGGTGAATCTGAAATTTATGTATTTAACGGTGAAGTTGGGCAAAAAGCGCAGCGTGGCGAGGTCACAATCCATGCGTTGTGGCAGTCTATCAAAGACAAGCTCAGCCTGACAGATGCAGAATTAGCCCAATTCAAAGCCGACTTTTGGGGCGGTGATCGGATGGATTATGCAATGATCGACTTTATCCGGTCACTACAAAAAAACTATAAAACGGCCATCATTAGCAACGCCTTTGACGATCTACAAGACGCCCTACATAACGATTATCAGGTGACCGATGCATTTGACTTCATTACCGTATCGGCCATCGAAGGCGTGATGAAGCCGGATGCCCAAATTTTTGAAAGCTGCCTAAAACGCCTGCAAGTTGCCCCAGAAGAAGCCGTTTTTATTGACGATTTTCAGCACAATATTGCCGGTGCCGCCGCCGTTGGCATTCATGGCATTCACTACACGGCTGGGATGGATTTAGCCAAGGCATTGGCAGCGTTAGGAGTAACCCCATGAGCCAAATTGATGCGCTTTTTATTGCGCCGCACCTAGACGATGTTGTCTACTCATGCGGTGGAACGGTTCAACAACTCACGCAACAAGGGCTAAACGTGGTCGTCCTGACAATATTTGCCGGCTTACCGCCCGCAACAGACTTGTCAGAATTTGCCCAAAGCTTACATGAGCGCTGGGGGCATGCGGCGCCTACATCGCGCAACACAATCGTAGAAACGCGGCAGCTAGAAGATATCGCGGCTTGCCATGCGCTAGGGGCTGGTGCAATCCATATGGACTATGGAGATTGTATTTACCGCCAAGACAATGGGGAATGGCTTTATGCCAGTGAAGATGCCATTTTTGGCGCTGTACACCCAGCCGAAGAACCACGTATTCAGCAACTCATTGAAGACATATACCGCACGCCCGGCGTTGACGAAAACACCCGTTTATTTGGTCCACTGGGGATTGGCAATCACGTTGATCATCAGTTGGTACATCAGGCACTGTTGCAATGTGATGACGTGCTGTTCTACGAAGACTATCCTTACGCAGAAAACAACAAAGCCCTCTACCCTTACTTACGAGACGCCAATTGGCAGCCCGCCTATCGCACGCTAGCCGCAACGGCAATCAATGCTAAGGCCACCGCAATGGCGCTGTATCAGTCGCAACTGACTACATTTTGGGCCAATAAAAGCGTGTTAAACAAAAACGTCACCACCTATTGGCAGCGACGTGGGCAAGCAGAGCGGTTCTGGAAATTTACAGGCGACTTAGCCTAAACGCACACCGTTTGTAGCGCACGTTCATACACTTCAATAATGCGGGCAGCAATGTTGTTCCAGCTATACTCCAGCGCATATTGACGCGCCTGCTGGCCCAACTGTTCACGATAGTCTTCACGCGACAACAGCTCATGAATAGACGCAGCTAACGCTTCAGGATCACGCGACGGCACATGTAAGCCGTTGTAATCATGCTTGACTAAGTGCGCGAGCCCGCCCACTTCAGACGCAATCACAGGCCGGCCCATTGCCATCGCCTCTAGCGCCACCATGCCAAAACTCTCGTAGTGCGAGGGCATCACAATCATGTCTGCTGCTGCATAGTATTGCGGCAGCAACATCTGATCCTTCGCCCCGACAAACGCAACGTGATTATCTAGCCCAAGGTCATCGCTAATTTGACGCAGCCGGTACATTTCTGAGTCCGGATCATCATTCCAAGGGTCGCCCCCCACAATCACTACGCACGTATCCTGAACCGTTTCAGGGTGCCAAGCCTCAAGAACGCTCATCGCACGAATTAGCGTATCGATGCCTTTCAAGCGTTCAATGCGCCCTGCAAACAAAATCAGATTTTGCCCACAATCAACACCAATTTTAGTCTTTGCTTCAGCCTTATCGACCGGCACAAAACGCGCCAAATCCACACCGGGCGAAACGATTGAAATTGTGTCACGCTGGGCGCCATACAAGTTAATCAACTGCCACATTTCTGCTTCAGTTGGTGCAACCAAACCCTGCACAACATTTTCAATCACGTGCGTTTCACCAATAATGCGGCGTGGCGCAACCAGCTGCGTCTCATCCGTTGCAATCCGATTTTTCATGTGCCCTAAGGTATGAAACATCTGCACAACCGGCACCGCATGTGACCATAGCTCCGTCAGCCGTTCTGCCGTCAGGCCAGACAGCCAATAATGGCTATGAATAAGGTCATATTGAAGATTTTCACGCTTTACAAAGGCGTCAATTCCGGTGGCAAATTCTTCTACGTAGTTGGCAACTTCCATCACCGGCAGCGGGTTTTCTGGGCCAGCAGGAATGTGGATTACGCGGTTGCCAAACCCTAGATCATGGTTGACCATCGGTTGGCAATTATCTTGTGAACGCGTAAATACATCCACGCGGATGCCATTTTCACCCAGAGCGCGGGTTAGTTCACGCACGTAAACATTCATGCCCCCAGTCTTTTTGCCACCCAACATCGCGAGCGGACAAGTATGCATGCTTAACATTGCAACGTGTAAAACAGGTGCAGTGGCATGATTGGAATTGGTAGCGGCGTGATGTTTAGGAAGGGATGTTGTACACAAAATAAGCGCGTATTTAGGAATGGTAATGTTTGCCTATAAATATTGTAATCAATTTAGACAAAATAGGCTGCATATTCCTGAAATCACACCTAGTATATCCGCCGCAAATCAGAACTATATTAACCTGAGTTCGGGAGAATAATGTCAGCCTATGCAAGGTCCAAAGACCATCACACATGGCAAAACATGCGTCAGCATGTTTACCCCACTAACAATGGATTTCAATCCATCATCAACAGCGCAAGCTTACGGTGCCACGCTTAGCGTAATCGCATCCAACGTTAGCGTACCTGCCCCACTAACCCAAATTACAACGCGGTAAGGGTTGGCACCTTCCGTCCCAGCAAACGGGCTTAAGTCAATTTCTAGCGGTGTGGCCGCGGTGACGTCTGTTTGCAAGTCGATGGGCGTATAGTCACCAAATTGCTCTTGAATTTGCACAGTGAACGCCGTGGCTGGGTCTAATGCCGCAACGTCAAGCGTCAAGGTTGCCGCTGTTGCTAAGTCAACCACGAAAGGTGGCGTTTCGATTTTGCCATAGCCAATTGTTGCGTCGGTCACGCCAATTGCGACTTGACCGTTAGTCACCTCAGCCGTGAGGTTGTCGCTCGGCCAGCTGGCGATGGTGGCATCAAACTGCTCTTGCCACGCGACTGCGGTGGTTGCGGCTTGTTCTCCGGCTGCGGCGGACTCTAGTTGGATAGCATCAAAGGTCACAGTGGCTTGCGTGCCCTCTAGCCACAACACAACAATATAAGGATTAGCCTGGTCATCAGTGAGCAAGGCGCTTAGATCCAGCGCATAGTTCGCTGGGTCTGTAATTACGGCTGCGTCGTACGCGACATAGTCACCAAAAGCCTCTTGAACCTGCACCACCAAGCGTGAATTCAAAGACAGGTCACTGATGTCAACGCGCAATGTGGGCGTTCCAGCCGGATCAACAAGAAACGGCGTACTTTCAGCTTTACCAATAGCGCCATCCGTTGTGTCCTGCGCTAGCGTCAGGCCTGCATCAGACGCTGTCCAAACTGTATTATCGCCACCCCATTCCGCGATAGACGTCGCGTCTACCGCCCAGCTCACAGAGCCTTGCGGCGCAGTCGGTGCCGTTTGATCTGGAGCCAGTGTTAGATCATCGATTGCCGTCTCAGAGGCTGCAGTCACCGCCCCGGCGTAAGTGAGATAAACCTTACGCACAATTTGGTCTGCAAATACTTGCGGCATAAAAACAGTGAACGTACTGCTGTTGACGGTAAGCATGTCTGTATTTGCTTCAACAATGGTGCGATCTGCAAGCTCAATTGTCATCGTGATGGCGGCATCATCAACCCAAGCCGCGGGCCGTGTGAGTTGCAACGGTGTGTCTGTGCCAATTGGATGTTTGATCGTAATCACAGCCGGAGTTTGTTCTACCGTAATCCAGTGCACACCGTCAGCCAAAGGCACGCCGTTGAACTGTCCCGCAAAAATTCCGGCAGTCGTCTTGCCGTCTAACGTTCGTGCTAGGAAGCCGTCTGGGGCAATGCTATACCCGTCAACCAAGTAAGACTCTGCGGTTTGGTCAACGTCAAAATTCGCCACAATTTCAAGTGGATTATTTTCCGCGCCCCAAGTTGTGCGCCGAATAGCATAATCATCCGCAAGCGTTTCAACCGTCAACAGCGGCTGCCCAAACGTGCGGGCATTGACGCTTTTTTGGATCGCGTCTAAGGCCCAAATTGTGGCTTCATCCTCATCTAGATGCTTGGTCACATCAATAATGTAGTTATAGCCACTAAGCGCATAATAGGTTGCCAGTGCGCGGCTTTCTGCTGGCCAAATTTCCAAATTCAGGTCATGCTGATAAAAAGCGACCTTGTCATGCAGTACGTCTGCGGCAAAGGGATACGTTGCCCAGTGCTGATGTTGCTGACCAAGATGCGCCAAGATTTGATTCCAAAACTTCTGCTGATGCGTTTGGGCATAACCAGTAATAGACCCGCCTAACTGATCAAATACACCTTCGGTAAACAGCGGTTTTTGCTGGCTCAGCCGCAGATTTTCATTGATCACGGCCTGCGTATACGCGGCTGCGGAAATTGTGGTGTTGTCATCCATGCGGATATAGCGCCAAGACCGTTCAGCAGTCATATCAACAAACATCAAATCCTGCGGATAGGTATCGGTATACGTTGTAAACATGCGCGTGTTGCGGTCTTGCACATCTGCCGCCCACGGTTTCACGACATAGCCTTTGTATTCAATATAAGGGTAGTCTGTGCCGCGCAGCTTGGTTGTTGCCGCTGGCGTTTCTGCTAAGTCAGGAATTGCTAACGTTTCAGGATCGTACGTATTCCAAACCGACCAATTCGTAAACGGCATTGTGAGCACGTCGCGTGCCGCCAGTTCAGCCAGAAGCGCGTTGAAATCCTCTTCACTGCCATAGCGTTCCCACCAAATTGGTAACGCCTCTGGATGGTCATCTTCTACTTTGTGGTTCTCGTTTTCTAGGTCATACCAATCACGGCCTTTTTGCCAGTGCGTGAGGTGAATCACGCCAACATCTGGCAAACGATTGAGCCAATCTTCGCGGATTGTAGTCCACGCTTCCCCTTCGGCCACTTTTTGCCATTCAACAGATTTATACATCTCAACTGCCAAAATAGGGCTTTGGGCAAGCGCATCATAGGTGCCAGAGGCGGCCAGCTTCGCTTCTAAGCTTGGGAATTGATCAATCCCGTTATCAATCCGGTAGTCCTGCGCCACTTGGCGAAAATCCCGATCGATACTAAAACGCAGCGTGCCCGCGTCCCAGCGCGTGTCAGTTGGAATATAAGTCACCATATCAAACTGGAAATACGCATCATCATCAATGCCGCCCGTGCTGAGATTATTTGGCTGAAACATTGGCGTGCCCGCCGGATGCCCCGGCAATAAATCGGCCTGATACAGGCTATCTTGCACCATGTACACGGCTAAATCGCCAGTTGCCCCCTCATAGGCCAGTACGTCCGCAAAGAGCGGCGGCCGCGCCAATGTTGTTGCGCGATTTTCGGCATAAAACTCGGGTAACAACACAAGCCCCTCTTGAATAGGCAACAGCACCCGATCCAGCATCGACTGCTGGAACATGAGCTTATAGGGAAGTTCTACCGTGCGGATTGCAAAGCCAGTTTGATTGAGCAAGCTGGCCTTGAGGTCAAAGCGCTGCGCGTCTAAGGCAACAACATCAATTACCATTTCTAGCTGCCGACCCGCCTCGTTATACGTATATATAAGCTGGAATGGTGCAGCGTTGAAAGAGAAATTATGCGTTTCACTTTGTGCAGAAAACTGGCGCGCGCTTAGGGTTGGCAAGGTTTCTTCATCCAGAAAAACTAACTGCCAGAGGGTATCGTTGAGGTTGCCAGTGCTTAGAATTTCGCCCGTTACAACATTTTGGACATATGCTAATGCGCCGTTATCAGCATTGAATCCGATTTCAAAATCTGCGCCATTGGGTTGCACGCGGATAATTTGGCGATTTGCGGTTGTGGTTGCACCTGCGGTTGCTGCTTCAGCAAAGCGGACGCTATACGTATAGTTTTGCAAATCATCACTAAGCTTCTCATGCGTACAACGACCGATTGCTGTAGTCGTTGCAGCCTCACACACCACCACTGCGGCTTGCTCTGCGGTCCCCTGCGCCATGACTTGCACAGTTGCGCTAGCGGTCTGTAGTGGATTACGCCAAGTAATGTCCGTTTTTGTGCCTAGCTGCTGCGTGCGCAAGTCAAACGGCTGCTGCGGATTAGCCACTAACTCTAATGTGTCTAAATACACCGGTGCCGCATTGGGCGCTTGAAACGTCAGCGTAGTAATGCTGTTTGCAGCAACAGCCTGTGGCAATTCCCACATAAGCGTTTGCCAGCCTGCGGCATCTGGAGCCTGAACCGGCGTCGATTCGACGCTGAGCGTTTCTCCATCCATAGTGAGGTTTAGATCTAAGGCCGTTGTACCTCTCACTTTTGCAATGACAGCTTGCATCGGTTGGGCGCTTGCAATTGGCGACGTAGGGCTGCCGGTTACCTGCTCTACAAAGCGCAACGCCCCACCACCTGGATTATGCGTAATCCCAATGGTTTCGCCCTGCCAATCCCAACGCGGGGCGTCAAACGTTTCCCACAGCGCATGCCCACCAAGGCGCACATTATCTAAGTAGAAGTTGAGTTCTTCATAGGGCGTGCCATAGCCTGTGTCACTAAAGCGCGTTATGGAAAGCCCAACCGTTTTTACATCGCTTAGAATTTCTGGCGGGATCGCTGCTAAGCGATGCGTGTTGCCCGTCAGCGGAAAGGTCATTTGATAGTTTTCCCACTGGAAAAGCTGCCACCCCAAAATAAGTGGCGTTTCGGCCTGTTCGCCAGCCGAGTTCGTTAGGTAAAGCTTTGCTTCGGCCAAGCCAGTTGGATTTTCCACCATGTAGATATCCAGCGTGACAATCTCATGTGCCGACCAATCTTCAGGCTCGGGTAACGTGACGTCCACGCGTGCAGTGTTGTTATCAAGGTCACTAGGAGCTGGATCCAACGGCGTTTGGATATGTAGGCTATGCGAGCCTTGGGTTGTGTGTAGTGGGCTATATCGAATTTGGGGCGTTACAGACCCAGCAGCGGCATTGAGTGTCCAGCGGTGCGCCTCAAAGTCATCAAGCAAGATAGACGGAGACTGCCCAACTTGCGCCGGAGTAAACGCGACCGCAGGCGTTGCGCCAGGCTCAAGCGTGGCGGCATCATCCGTGATCAACTCCACCTCAATCGGAATTGACGTTGGCATTTCTACGGTTGGGAAAAGCTCAATCGGGGCGGGTTCATCTGAACCACAAGCTGTAACAAACAGCGCCAGAGCCACATAACTACAAATTCGACGGACGTCTACAAACATAGTGTGATTAGTAACATGATTGGGTTTGGGCTAACGCACATGATTCAAGCTGGCAAAGCGATCAATACGCCCTGGCCAACAAGGGACAGCGGGTTCAAGCCAGTGAATGTGCTGTGCGTAAGTCCTAAACGTGATAGCGCTTCCGCAGCGATTGACAGTTCAAAAGAGAACCAGAATAAGTGGTGCTTAGTATTCGAAAGAAGACAGCCACTGAGTATGCTCAATGACTGTTAGACGGTGACGAGGTGGCGCGCTGTACTTGCGCAGAGGCAACGACTACGCAACAAATATCCAATTAACAAAGATTGTGGAAAGCACCCCTAATAAGGTTGCAAACCCCATAATCATGCCCCGCTCAATATTACGGTTCTTGGTGAGGATTGCCATCACAACAAACACTGGATACAGCACCAACACGTAGCGCATGATGCTTTGGCTGGCGCTAATTGCCGGGCTAATTGTGCTAATCGCCACGATGATGGCATGGCCTTCACCTACGCGATGCCAAATCCACACCAATAGCGCTAAACATAAGAAGAAGACAAATACGTCAAACAAAATGTGCCAAGCAATATCGCCGGTTGTATAGCGCTGGGTAAATATTTTCGCCAGCTCACCACGCATAATGGCAACCGGCCCAAGGTTTTGGCGCTGCCAAGCAGACTGTACCGTTGAGAACAGGAGTGGGTCACCAAATTTGATTGACAAAAAACGCATGTGACTTAGTAAGCCCAGCGGCGCTGTACAAATGATGAGTAAGCTCTTCCAGTCTGAGCGCACTGCGCGCAGTGCCTTTTGCCACGCTTCACGCTGCATAATACGCGCAAAATACCACCCATGAGAGTGCAGCCATTCAAGCCCAACCACGCCAAACATCAACAAGCCAAAGACGCGCGTAGTGGAAGCTAATAATGCAAACAAACTTGCCCAAGCCCACATGTTTTTGCGGGCATAGTAAGCCGCAGCTACGGTTACAAACAGATACAAACTTTCTGTATAAACTGCACTGAAGTAAAACGATGTGGGGAACGCCGCAAGGAAAAATGTAGCGCGCCGTGCGGTTTCGCTATCGGCAATGGTTTCTGTAAATTTATAGAGATAAATCAGGCCACCGAGCAACGCCAAGTGGCTAACAAGCACACCCGCAATCACGTTGTTCCCCGTAATCCCTGCAAATAACTTCATTAGCATGGGATACAACGGGAAGAACGCCACAGTTGTGATCGAGTCGGGCACATAGGAGTACCCATTGGCCGCAATTTCTAAGTAGAACGCGCTATCCCAACGCGCCCAAATATCAAAAAAGATGTTATCTGGCACAGCATGGTAAAGCCCTTCACCATCAATGCCCGGGATGGCAATCTCGCCAATATACATTCCCAGCCAAACAATTAGGCGGGAAACCAGGAAGACAAACAAGCCAAAGCGGACGCCATCGTCTGTAACGACGCGTCGACGGAGTAGCAAGAATCGATAGAGCCAAGGACTGGCGGGAGCTGGAGCAGCGTCTGTTGTCATTTAGTTAGCGCCTTCAAGGCTAAGATTTACGTCAGTGAATGTGACCGGCCCGCTAAATGACACGAGCCCAATCCACCCTTCATTGGCGTTGAGGGAGATATCCCCAACAACTAATTCATCATTGACAAAAATATCGTATTTATCACCAATGACGTTGATTCGTAAGTTTTGAATGCCGTCTTCGTTATAGGGCACGTCTAATGCGCCTTCCCCACTAAACAACTCATTTTCATCGTAACGCCCCCACAAAATAGAGCGGCCGCCATTCATAAAGCGGATCAGTTGCGCATTGCGTTTGTTGTTACGGTCTGGCATATGGAAAATAAAGCCACCGCCCACATCTTGTTCTGCTGCGGCTTGGGTGAATTCAATTTGAGTAGAAAGTGAGTAGTTCTGCGCAAATAGGTTTAGGCCTGTCAGAAAATCAAACCCATCCATGTTTGTTTGCGTAATAACGCCGCCATCAAACACCCAGTCGCCGCTGATGGCCTCTACATTTTCAAGCAGGTCGTTTGCCACCGGCGCAATGCCAATGCCTTCCCCGCCTAGCGGATACACTTGGGCATTGTCGAACTGGACTTCACTCACTGAAGAGGTAACGCCAACGTATCCCTGACTGTAGATAAGCGGGTTATCTGCCAAAATCAGCTGATCATTTAGATAAATGTCATAGGTGGTTTCTTTGGCATGCACGTCTAATTTGTGCGTGTCGCCTTCGTTTACAGATATTTCAACAAAGCCTTGGCCATTGAACACGCTGTTTTCATCAAAATGCCCCCAAAACATGACGGTATTGTCTTCTTTGAAACGGATCATGTGGCTCTGCGCGAAGGTGTCGCGCGATTGCATGTTAAACACAATGCCACCACCGATGCCTTGCACATGCCGCAATTGCGTTGAAAACACATAGTTGCTAAATGGCTCGCGGTAGCTCGCGACATGGTCAAAGCCTTCACGTTGGGCTTGAACAAGTCGATTTTCTTCAACGCGCCAATCGCCGGTAATAAATTGCCAATCGCCCGTGCCAAAGCCTTCGCCATCGACAACAAGGCGGCGTCCATTCTCTAACGCAGTGCCATTAAATGCCTGAACTGGTACAGACGTTGGGATGGCTGCAGCCGGTTGCTCTGGCTGCGCCTGTTGCACTTGTGGCTGATCTCCTAGTGGGGAGTGATTGCGAAACAGCAACCAGTTAAAGACAACAAGCACAATTGGAATGAGAATAAGCGGCAAAATATAGCTTATAAAATATTTGCGGCGGTTGGCTGGCTCAGAGTCAAATTTCTGAATAGTCATAATTTAGATAAAAGTAATAATGTCAGATTTATGATTGCAAGTATTTCTGACCATTTGTCTGACAAAATGGTGTCGATTTAACTTCAATGGTATGTAGAATTTGCGTCGCTTGGCTTTTTTTGCAATCATCTGACTATATGTTTGTAACATAAAACAACTTTCTAACGCATCCTTTACCGTGGTAACAGAAGTTGAACTATAAGTTTGCAGTGCAAGAGGTAGACCAGTTTTAGGGGGGATCTAGCGTGGGATTTAGCACCAACTAACACCCCAACAGCACATTTCTGTCAGCTAAATTGTCAGAAACGCAATCCATAGTAGAACTATATTGCGGCGCTAAACCGCATCCAAACAGTACCTAATTACAGATAACGCGATGGAACAACAACAAAACCTGCCTCCAAAATCACCACCAAAAAAATCAGAAAAAAAGCAGCGTGGCAAGCTAGGCTACTTAATTGTGATTGGATTTGGGATAGCAGCCGTAGCAACCATGTTTACGTTAGGACGCGGAATTTGGCTGCTACTAAGTGATGACAGCCCTGAGCCCACTGCCGTTGTAGAGCAACCTACTTTAGAGGTAATTGAAGCAGAACCACAGTTGATTGTAGAGCCAACGGCAATTCCGCAAGTGATTGTAATTGAAGAGGTAGTCGTTGTAGAAAGCCCGACCCAAATTGTAATTACGGACAATGTAGCGCCGGAGCAAGCCGTAGTTGTGATGACAGTGGAACCTATTCCTGTCTATCAAGATATTGAGACGTTTGGGTGGAACAGTAACGCCGGAGACTTGCGTTCACAAGGGAATGCATTCCAATATACCGTTCCCGAAGATGCAGAAAGCGGCAGCGTATTTTCAGAAGTACTGACACTTCCAGCAGACCAAAATTCCAGCTTAGTTTTTACCACGACAGACGTTACCGCAGACACGTGGTTCGATGTACAACTATTTGAAGCAGATGGCGAGCAGCGGCAGCACCACCTGATGCGCGCAGTGCAAGCAAATACGTATTGTGTCGGGTTACAAAACGCAGTTGCAGCGCTAGACGGCACCCCAGTGCGGCTTGTTTTTACAACAAACGCACCAACAGCCACCCTAAACGCCACAGACATCAAGGTTCAGTTTGCCGATACAGCCTGCCGGTAGTTACGCATTTAGCAACGAAGCGGCGGCTTCATCCACAACCCACAAGAGTTTGCCGGCGGGCTGAACTTTACCTGCGGGTAAGCGCTCGGCTGTGCTTGGCGCGCCAAATAGCTCAGCAATTGCCGGTGCCTTGCTTTCTCCGCCCACTAAGAAAACAACCTGTCGCGCCATATTAATTAGCTTATACGTAAACGTAAGCCGCGTAGACGGAGGTTTCGGCGAGTTAAACACAGCACTAACAAGCTGAGTACTCGGCGTCACAACTTCAGGCTGGCCGGGAAACAAAGACGCCGTATGCCCATCGGGTCCCATGCCCAAGAGCACCAAATCAAACTGCGGTTGATCAGACTGAAACGCATGCTTGATACGCGCTGTATATGCTTTCGCGGCTGCCTCTGGGCGTAAATCAACCGTTTGGGGCGCAAACAATGAAGTCGGTAAGACATTCACATGCTTGAACAATGTGTCGTGCGCCATATAAACATTACTTTCCGGATCAGTAGGCGGTAAAAAGCGCTCATCGCTCCAAAAAAATTGGATCGCGCTCCATGCTGGCTGCTGCTCGACAGGCAACATCGTTAGCATCTGGTTCATTTTGCGGGGCGTACTTCCGCCAGACAGCGCAACGCGAAAAACGCCTTCCCGTTCGATGGCATCTGACGCATACTGCCGAAACAGATCTACTCCGCATTGCGCAAGCGCAGCAGAGTCTTTGACAATAGCAAGGTTTCTGGGTTGTGTAGACATCAAATGAAAGTATAACGCAGCAAAATTCAACCTTGAAGCAGATCAGTGCAATATGGTAGACTTTGGATCGCAATAAACGCGGGTGTAGTTCAGTGGTAGAACGCCAGCTTCCCAAGCTGGATGTCATGGGTTCGACTCCCATCACCCGCTCTAAACGACTGAAAAATGTCCGAAACAACTAAATTTACCGAATAACATTCTAGACAGGCTACATGCAATACGCTAAAATCTTGTGCTGGAATTTTTGTTTGTATAACGATATAGAGGATTTTACTCTTGGCTAACACTAGATCTGCTAAAAAACGCATTCGTAGCACTGCACGGAAGACAGAAGTCAACCGCAGTCGTAAAACTATCGTCCGCACCGCAATTCGTGGTGCCCGCGAAGCAATTGCCGCTGGCAACGTAGAAGAAGCACGCGCTGCAACCTTCAACGCCGCAAGCAAAATTGACAAAGCTGCCGGTAAGAACGTACTGCACAAGAACACTGCTTCCCGCTACAAGAGCCGCTTGATGAAACGTCTTGCAGCACTTGAAGCAAGCGCTTAGTACTTCACCCTAAACGCAAATTCAACTGTGCAAGCCACAACAGCATGCTGTTGTGGCTTTTTTGCGTTAATATTCCAACCCTAATCTTCACTCCACAAACGCTAAACCCCAACACTATTCACTACCCTTCGAATTGAATTGACAGCTTGATTTAGAACATTTGTTCTGATACTATTTGTTTGTCTCTCCAATGAGCCAAAGACAGCGCCAGCCAGCGCACTAGTGTGACTGCACCTAACCCTTGCGGACACCGATTCTATTTTATTAAACAAGTTCATACAGATTGTGTTCCGGTTACCAAACGTGTTTTGCCGCATTTTGCCGACCCGCAACACAATCGGCTTCTAGTTCGAAGGGGATTGCCTGCATGCCAACAGCAATTGTTACGCCTGAATTGATGGAATTCCAGGCCCAACGTATCGAAACCATCTTATCGGCCCACCGTGTGCAATCACACGTTTCTGGTGGGCAAGCATCGCATCGTTGGATGCGCTATACACTGCAACTCCCTGATGCAACGCGGGTAAGCCGCGTGCGTAACCTACGTGAAGAAATTGGCGTCGCGCTGGGCGTGGATGAGGTGCAAGTTTTACGACGCGGCAACAGCCTTGCCATTGAAGTGCCGCGTCCAGATCCAAAACACATCACCCTTGCCGATGTGCAAAAAAATCTTAGAAGCGCCCCACCGCTAACTGCAATTCTAGGCGTAACAGATATAGACCGTCCGCTGCTTTTGCGGCTGTCTGCGCCAGATGTTGCTCACGTTTTAGTAAGCGGCACGTCCGGTTCTGGCAAAACTGAGCTGATTCGCACTATGCTGCTAAGCCTGTTGCTAAATACGCGTCAATCCAAATTGCAAGTCGCCCTAATAGACTTCAAACATCGTGGACTAGCGCCGTTTGCTGAAATCCCACATCTCCTAACCGACACGGCCACAAACGTCGCCCATGCCCAGCAATTACTTACATTGATTGTTGAAACAATGGAACGGCGTGATGCGCAGAATTTATCAACCCCAACAATTGTGTTGGTCATTGACGAACTCTTAGATCTGATTACGCTCGGAGGGAAGCCAATTCAAAAGCTGCTGACGCGCATCGCACAGCGTGGGCGCGAAGCTGGTATCCACATTATTGCGGGTGCCCAAAAGCCAAGTGCCAGCATTGTTGGCGGACAGCTAACTGCTAATTTTTCCGTTCGCTTAGTTGGCCGGATGGTAAGCGCGGCAGATGCGCTTGTTGCCGCAGGCGTTGCCGGGAGCAACGCAGAACAGTTACAAGGCAGGGGTGATTTTATGGCGATTTTTGGCAGCAGCCCACTACGTTTTCAGGGGGCTTATGTGCCAATGTCGGCATGGGCAGACTACCTAGGGCGGTTACAAGCATGAGAACACGCGTCATCATCACAGTGGTCTGTGCAACGTTTGCCATCACAATGGCTGTCACAATCGCCTATCGGCTTTCAAGTGAGGCAATGGCCGTTATTTTAGGCGTGTTAGTGGGCGTGATGGCAAGTATTCCCACAAGCTTATTGATCGCATGGATTTACAACAAAAGCCTTGGTACGCAAATTCCAATGCGTGAGGCACCCGCCCCACAAGAGAAAATTGTTGTTGTACAGTCACCACCACAAATGCAGCAACAGCAACATGGCTATAGCCAGCTCAATTCACCAATGGTGCAACCCCAGCAAGGGCAATATCAGCCGCAGCCGCAAGCGCCATCTGCACAGCGTAAGTTCACAATTATTGGTGGCGCAGACGTTGACGATGTATAAAAAAAGCCTGTCTTAGCGACAGGCTGTGTGCATCAAGTTA
>JAHDBW010000307.1:1361-3908 GCA_020630175.1 Anaerolineales bacterium | reverse complement strand
CGAATCGCATTCACATCGCACGGCTTGCCGATAAAGGCAAAAGGTTCTTCACGCTGTAAAATATTGATGAAGTCGCGCAGAGGGGCGACCGGACCGTAACGCGAGCCAGAGGCCTTGAGCACATCGGCGCGGGTTTTACTAATCGTAAAGGTGTTGCGCAGTGGCTGCTCTTCATCAGCCGCAACGTGTAGCACGAATGACACGCGCTTACTTTCTAGTAAAAAGATGCCAAGCGCCGTCAGCACACCACCCGTTGCGCCACGAAAGCGCACTTCTGGGTCAGCGGCAAAGCCCTGCCAAATACCGGCGTAATGCCCCCACACTGGGTCTAACGCATCAGCATCCGAAAGCCGTTCTGGCTCCAGTCCGTTGACGTTGACGCCTGGGCAGGCTTGCTGAATAATTGCATTTGTCGCATCTGACAACGCTGTGTAGGTTGCTGGCCTTTCACGGCCCGCAGGTGTCATCAGCAGTTGGACTTGGTCTGCGCCAGCAATACTTTCGCACAGCCCGCAGCCAATGCACATGCCACTGGTTACAATAGGGTCTAGAGTTGTCATAGGATCTGTTGTTTGGGTGGGTTAGCGAATGCTAGCGCGTTTTTACAATGGGCAAATCTTACCCTAAATCAGGTGGGGATTGTACAGTCACTGCGTAACGCGAGTTTGTCACGTTTATGATCAATCTAATTTTCAATTACTTACACCGTTTCAAGAAGCAAATGCATGGGATGGGCGATTCGGTCGTTAATCAGCTGGTCGGGCCGTTTCTGCTGCTGATTCTATTGGGCACCTTTACCTACTCTTGGTTAGAGGGTTGGTCGCTTTTAGATTCGCTTTACGCGATCGTGATCACTATTACCACCGTTGGCTATGGCGATCTTTCCCCCCAAACACCAGCCGGACGCGCCTTTGCGATTGTCTTTACGCTCGTGGCCATTGGCTTAGCTGGGTACGCAATCTCTACGATGGCGGCTGTCGCTTTTGAACGGCAGGCCGAAAAACAAAAACAACTCCTCTATAGAAGACGTATGGAAAAAATCAACGCTCTCACCAATCATTACATTATCTGCGGTGCTACCGTGCACGGCCATCGCACCTGCGCCGAAATGCAAAAACGCGGCATTCCGTATGTCATTGTCGAGGAAAATCGCGCCCAGCTGCACCGCGCCCTGCTGTTTATGCACGAAGGCTACCTTGGTAAGCTGATGGCGCAATTTCAATACACTGACGATTCTTTAGAAGCCTTAGATGAGGAGAACATGTCGGTTGAAGAGCTAGCGGCTGATATGAACGTCAACTTCTTACTGTCAGACCCGCTCAATGAACGGACGCTGGTGCAAGCGGGCATCAATCGCGCCGCCGGGCTGATTACCTCAATGGCGGACGATCTTGATAACGTGGCTGTGATTCTAAGCGCGCGCGACATCGTGCCAAAAATGGGTAACCATGCATTGCGCATTGTCAGCCGCGTGTCTGACCAAACCAATTGGCGGCGGCTTTACTTGGCTGGAGCCAACAAAGTGGTTTCGGGGGATGCCTTAGCGGGGCTTTCAACGGCATCGCACATGTTAGACCCAGAAGTGGCCGAGCTATGGGATAGCATGGTCATGAATACAGGCTCCTCAGTGCGCATGATGACCTACCCAATTGCCGAACATCCCGCGTTGATTGGAAGCGAAGTCGGCAGTTTCAAAAAGACAACTGGCAAAGTGCTGGTGGCTATCAAACGCGCGGGCGAGTTTATGTTTGGACCAGAGCCTGAGGAAGCCTTCTTAGCAGATGATGTTGTGCTCGTTGTGGGCGAGATTTAACAAATAACGTTAGGAGAATGAAGATGACTGACTATACCGTGACCACCAAACATGTTGCTGCCGTAGACGTCGCCTATGCGCGTGACAAAGCGCCAACAATGGATCAGTTGCCCGCAACTTTAGGCAAGCTGTTTGGCGCGGCTTACAATCTTGCCAGCGCCCATGATGCAATCGACGGGCTCAGCATCGCCATGTATCACGATACAGACTGGACAGGCAAAGACATTGATGTCAGCGCTGCCTTCATTTTGACAAAACCAATCCCAGCGCCTGAAGAAGACAGCCTTGCTGGTGTGTGCACATTCCCAGCAGCAACGATGGCCTTTGCCATGCACGAAGGCGCTTACGCCACCATGAGTCAGGCTTATGACGCAGTCCTAAAATGGACAGTTGCCAACGGCTACAAAGTGGTGGGACCCGGCCGTGAAGTGTACGTGCACTGTGGCGCTGACGGGAATGATCCCGCGAATCGCACAGAAATTCAGTTCCCGGTAGAAAAGATTTAGTCTGGCTCGCCAAAACTATAGTTTTTCAACACGGATAACGTGCGTTATCCGTGTTTTGTCTTAAGTGGCCTGCGGTCTGGATAATACAGCATCCGCATCGGGCTGAAGCCGCGACGCTACCTATTGTGTAAAGCCCTTCGGGCTACGCGTGCTGAAAAATAACAGCAACCGCATCTCAACAGCGATTGAAGCTCTAACGCCTTGTGTAAATTACACGACGAGAACATC
>JAHDBW010000307.1:0-1261 GCA_020630175.1 Anaerolineales bacterium | reverse complement strand
CTAAGCCAAATTGGTATAACCGCTTATCCAACACATCTTCTCCCCGCTTTTCGCTGAAAATTGAAACGATGCTGGCTATAATTTAAGCCGGATGGTCTCCCCGCAATTTCCATCCCACACTATCAAAAGGAACATACATCATGAAAATTGGATTTATCGGCCTCGGCAATGTCGGTGGCAAATTAGCAGGCAGTATTCTGCGCAATGGGTTTGACCTGACCGTGCGTGATCTAGACAAAAGCGTTGCGCAACCGTTTCTAGACCAAGGGGCGCACTGGGGTAACTCACCAAAGGAGATGGCCGAAGCTGTCGATATCATCATCACGTGTTTACCATCGCCAGCCGCTAGCGCAGCCGTAATGGAAGCCGAAGATGGCATTTTGGCCGGTCTTTCTGAAGGAAAAATCTGGGCAGAAATGAGCACCACCGATCAAACCGAAGTCACGCGCCTTGGCGCTAAGGTGAAAGCTGTTGGTGCAGAACCGGTAGACTGCCCTGTGTCTGGCGGCTGCCACCGCGCGGCAACCGGTAACATTGCTATTTTGGCAGGCTGTGAACGCGAAACGTTCGACCGCTTGCTGCCAGTGCTAACCACGCTTGGCCGTCGGGTCTTGCACACCGGTGAACTTGGCTCAGCATCTATGTTGAAAGTTATGACCAACTATCTGGCGACTGCCAACTTGGTGACGCTATGTGAAGCACTCACCACCTGTAAGGCGATTGGCTTAGACCTCAACACCACGTATGAAGCGATCAAGATCTCTTCTGGGAACTCATTTGTGCACGAAACAGAAAGCCAAGTGATTCTCAATGGCAGCCGTGATATCAACTTCACCATGGACTTGGTCATCAAAGACATCAGCCTCTTCCAAGAATTGGCCGACCGCGCCAACGTGCCGCTCGAAGTTTCGCCATTGCTGATTGATATTTTCAAAGACGGCCAAGAGCGCTACGGCCCACGCGAATGGTCGCCAAACATCATCCGCCGCCTTGAAGATGCAACCGGCCTCAAAGTGCTTGCGCCAAACTTCCCTGCCGAAATGGTAGACGACGAACCAGAAGAACCCGGCTACGAAATCATCGTTGACCGTGGCGAAGGGTAAGCGAGAAGGTTTCTAATCTCTATGATAGAAGGCGCTGTTGAGAGGCAGCGTCTTTTGTTTTAATTGCCGGGATTTCACGAACCGGTTGCAACCAATTCCACATTTGCGCGTTATTACTACTATGAGCCTTTTACGTACTATTTTCTGGAACGCTGCTG
>JAHDBW010000038.1 GCA_020630175.1 Anaerolineales bacterium | reverse complement strand
CGAGTGATTTACTCTGCAACCCAGTGGCGGCTTGAGCTGTAGCTATAACATTTCCCTGTGCTTGGCAGACTGTGGTCATGTTTCCAATTCGGATTATTTTTCCTCAATTAATCTCAAGCGACTCTATACATCGCGCACCGTTCAATTTATTTACACTTAGTCTATTCGTATTGGCAGACTTTGTATTAACGAGAGGCGGTAGAGACTTTTGAAACAGACCCTATTCACACTGAATTGGCTAAGAAAAAATTGGCTTAAAACACTAGGGTTGCTGGGTGTTTTAGCTGGATTTATGTTTCAGGTTCCCTTTGAATTCGGGGCAACGCAAACGATTAGCTTCAATCAAGAGATTTATTTGCCGATTGTGCAAAAACCGCGCGGCCCCTCACTCTCTACTAAGAGTACATTTTATGTTGAGGCCGTTTCAGACGTTGTCCAAGCCGTTGAAGCTACTGGTCAGCGAGTGCAATTACGTGTCTCTCGGACGGGGGATTTAGATAGTGCAGTGCTCAAGCTGAATCTCTCTGGTTCAGATAATGGCGCGCTTAGCTCTGCTTCTGCGACGGATTACACCTTCGAAACGTCTGATGGCACCCCAATTACAGATCAGCTTACTTTTGCGCAAGGCCAAACCACGCAAGATATATGGTTGGAACCCGTTGTTGATGAACTGCTTGAAGTGCCAGAGCGACTGCGCTTTGAACTTATTGAAGATCCCGACTATCAAATCAACCCAACCCGCCGCCGCATTAACTTACAAATCTTAGACAACGAGCCGGGCATTGATTCAGACAGTCTCCTACTAATTGCCCAAATGCATGCGGAAGATATGGTCGATACCGATGCTAGCGGGCTGGCCGCGTTGCGTCTTTCTAACGACAACAGCTACGCCATGCTAGATATGGATTTCAGCGGCCTCACTTCAGAAGAAACCGCCGCCCACATTCACGTGGCAACGCCTATCAATGGCCCCATTGTCTATAGCGTAAGCATGGGGCAGGTCAATGGCGACCGCTGGGATATTGAGGCCTCTAATCACTTGGTGACCAATCAAGACACGCTCGACGCGCTCCTAACAGGTGTGCTTTACATCAATGTGCACAGTGCGACCAATCCCGGTGGCGAAATTCGGGGCACGTTTGCGCCCGTAGAAGGGGGCATTGCCATGGCAACACCGCCCGCCGCCGACCCGATTGCTGTGCTAACTGGGGCAGATCTTGAGCGCGATATTGCGCGTTTCCTCAGCCAAGCTACATTTGGCCCAACGCCAGATTCGATTGCGGATATGAAAACACGCGTTGCCGCACATGGTGGCGACCGGATTGCCGCCTATACCGAATGGATTGATGAGCAAGTTGCGCTGGACTATCCGTCTACGTTGGCCTATGCAACGGCGCAAGTGCAAATGTACATGGCTACCAATGACAACAATCACAACTGGGCGGCGCGTAACTCTGGCTTTGAACCGGCGTGGTTTACTGGCGCGGTCTATGGCAACGCCGAACTGCGGGAACGCACGGCGTTTGCGCTAAGCGAAATCCTTGTTATTTCACAACAAGACAATTTCTTGAATGATAACTATTGGCTGACAGGGAGCTACTACGACACGCTCAAGGACGGGGCTTTTGGCAGCTATGAAGACCTGCTTACTGATGTGTCGATCCATCCGGCGATGGCGAATTACCTGTCGCACATTCGTAATAGTGTAGAAACCCGCGATTCAGAAGGCAATGTCACGTCATCACCAGATGAAAACTATGCCCGCGAAGTGATGCAATTGTTCTCAATTGGCTTAGTGCAACTGCACCCAGATGGGTCAATCAAGCTGAGTTCTGAAGGGTTGCCAATCCCTACATATTCGCAAACTGATATTACGGAACTCGCCCGCGTCTTTACCGGCTGGGCCTACGGTGTGACCACGCCAGACAATGGCATCACAAACACCACGATTGAGAATACAAACTTCAATTTCTGGGGCTATTCCAAAGATGGGCAGGCCTATTACCACCCACACTGGCTCCAACCGCTGACAATGTTTGAAGACAACGGCTTGCTGCCAACGCAAGGGGGCTACCGCCGCTATCACGATAACGGTCAAAAGACCGTCCTTGGGCAAACCATTCCCGCTGGGCAAACTGGTGAAGAAGACCTCGCCCAAGTCATGACGATGTTGGCTCAGCATGAAAATGCCGCGCCATTTATTAGCTATCGCTTGATCCAACGGCTTACCAGTGCCAACCCGTCAACGGGCTATATCTTCCGCGTCTCGCAGGTGTATACCGCTACCAATGGCAACTTAGAGGCCGTTGTAAAAGCCATTTTGCTAGACCCAGAAGCGCGCAACTTAGATCACCTAGACCGCGTTGGGCAAGGCAAACTGTCTGAGCCTTTGATCCGCTTCGTTGCCACGCTGCGCATGATGCGCGCAACCTCGCAACACCATACCGACTATCAGTTGGCGACGCTCAACAGCTTTGGGCTACCTGCTTCTGAAAATGCGCTGTATGCGGCAGACACCTCGCTGATGACAATGTCTGAGTATGCCTTGATTTCTGGTGATGGGTTCAACCAATCCCCATTAAATGCACCGTCTGTGTTCAACTGGTATGCACCAGATTATGTGCCAGCGGGAGCCGTTGCAGAAGCTGGCCTAGTGGCACCTGAAATGCAGATGGCCACGGAAAACAACGTCATCAATTTGTACAACACGTTCCAAAATTTGGTGCTGTGGAATGGGATTTGGGGGCAACGGCCACAACACGGCGTTAGTTCTACACAAATTCTGATCCCAACCGCCTCTTGGTTCCATGATGTGTATATCGACGTGATGGATAGCAACAATGACGGCGAGATTACAGACGCAGATGAAGCCTTTGATAGCCCTGAAACCATCCGCAACGCAACCGCAGCGTTGGTTGATGAGATGGACTTATACCTGTGCAGTGGCACGCTAAACGCCAATGCCACTGGCGACTCGCTAACTGACCCGCGCGAGATCATTATTGATGCCGTGTACAACGCACATTACTGGCGTGACAACAATACAACCGCAACAGCCCAACAGGCCGTTGACAAACGCGTCCGCGAAACAATCCTTATTTTAGGCACTGCGCCTCAGTGCTTATTGCAACACTAATCCACACTTTTACCATGAGCAAAAACGACAAAACATTCTCTCGCCGCGATTTTTTACGCCAAGCTGCCTGCGCTGGGGTAGGCCTAGGATTGACCACAATGGTCAATACCTTGGCACCGCTGCGGCTGGCATCAGCTTCGCTAGCGCAGCAGTCTGATGTAAACGATTACAAAGCGTTGGTGTGTATTTTTCTGTCTGGCGGGAATGATTCGAATAACCTGATTGTGCCAACTGGCACGGCAACCAGCAGTGATTTGCGCGCAGATTATGAAGTGGGCCGCGGACAGCTAGCGCTAAATTCTGGCATGCATTCGCTCAACATGAATAACTCTGGTGAAGCGTTTTCTAAATATCATGGTGGCTCTATTTACACCCTAGGTGCCCATCCTAACGCGCCAGAAATGGCTGGCATGTTCAATGCTGGTGATTTGGCGTTTGTGTGTAACGTTGGCTCGCTAAGCTTTCCGATTGAAAGCCGTCAAGACCTTGTTGATGGCCGCGTGGTGCTGCCGCCGTCGCTCTATTCACACTCTGACCAGTCTATGCAGTGGCAAACGTCTATTCCAGATCAGCCGTTTGAAACGGGCTGGGGCGGGCGTATTGCAGACCTAATGCATGGCGCATACAACAGTGACGCCTCACGGGTTTCGATGTCTGTTTCACTCAATGGCGTCAATGCGTTTCAGCGTGGCGTTAGCAACGAAACGTCAGCTTTTACCGTTGGTACCAATGGCGTGACCCCAATCAGAGGGTTTGGCACTGGCTATTCCGCTGCGTACAATGCGGGGGCAACCTTTGCAAACCCAAGTTATCAAAACAATGAGCAAGGCCATCGTTTGCAGGCGCTAGAAAGCCTTGTCAAGCTAACGCATGCCAACCTGATGGAAGACGCGTATGCGCAGAAAATTCTCAGCGCACGCAGTGTGGAAGACGCAATTGGCGACGCGCTCATCCAAGCGGATGGCAGCGGCGTTGACTTTGATACGCACTTTGCCGATGTTGACACCAGCTTGGCCGACCAACTCAAAATGGTGGCGCGGCTGATTGCGGGGCGCTCTAATCTAGGCAATCGCAGACAAGTCTTTTTTGTAAGCGTGGGTGGCTATGACATCCACAAAAACCATCTGTCCGCACATGCTGACCTCATGGATGAGCTTTCAAAATCACTCGCGGCGTTCAAAAGTGCCTTGGTGGATGTTGGTGACTGGGATAAAACCGTTGCGTTTACCGCATCAGACTTTAGCCGCACGTTCACTGCAAATGGACCCGGTACCGAAGACGGCACAGACCATGCTTGGGGCAGCCACATGGTTGTGGCCGGCGGACCGGTCATTGGTGGCAAAATTTATGGGCACTTCCCCTCTTTGAAAGTTGGCGATCAAGCCGATTCAATCGATGCGCACAACACGCGTGGGCGCTGGATTCCATCGACTGCGGTTGATCAGTACTCTGCGGTGTTGGCGCGCTGGTTTGGCGTAGAAAGCAATGCGATGGAAGAAATATTCCCCAACCTTGGCCGCTTTAATGATCCATTCAACAGCACAGAACCCAATCTTGCTTTCTTGCCAATGATATAGATTAGACAAGTGTCATACAACGCAGTATTAAGCTGTGAGCTCCTCAATACTGCGTTTTATGCTTACAGCGCTAAACTCTAAGACGTATGCCTGAATCTACGCTAAAGTTATATTTGGGTATACTCTGGGACTAATTTAAAGCTTAATTATTTCCTCGTGAACAAGAGATACACTAGTAATGTGAGTTTTTCTCACAGATGCACCACTTGTAAACTCTTTTCTGTTCATGCTGTATTCAAAACTAATTGCGCCCAAGCGTCCGCTGGCGTTATTAGAAACACTGTCACAATATCGGCTTACAACTAGCTTATTGCTTTTGCTGGTTGTATTAGCGCTGATTAATGCGCTGCTGCTGACAGCTTTTTACCCCATCCTGTCTGTCACTTACATCGCGAGCTGGATATTTGTAGGCTGCTTAGCGCTAGCCTATTGGTTAGTGCGTCATCGCGGTTTTGAGAGTAGCGTCTTAGTTGCAACGCTAGCCTTTTTGGGCTTTATTGGCGTTGCAATTTATGATCAACTGCAGCGTGGTGAGCTTGCCCCCAACACCAGTTATTGGCTACTTCCCTTTTTAGTATTTGCTGGCATTGTCCTTTCAGAGCGGGCTTTTTTAGCGATGGTTTTAACTGTGGCGTTGTGTTTTGCAACGCTGCTGTGGCTCAATCCGGCATTGATTGCCGCTGGGTATTTACGTCCGCTTGGCATAATTTTGAGCGTGTGCGGCATTGTTTGGTATTCCAGCCGTTTGCGTTATCAAGATCAGCAGCGCTTGCAAAAGCAGGCGGCTGAACTTGAAGCGCTCAATGCCCGTTTAGATGACCAATTGATGATCAAGGCGTTGGAAGTGGCTTTAGTCAATGACGAGCGTGTCAAGACTGAAGATGCGTTGCGTTCTGCGCAGCGGCTGCAAACGCTAGGCGTTTCTGCTAGCACCATCGCGCATGATTTCAGGAATATGGTGGCGGCAGCGCGCATGCAAATTGAGTTGGGCCTGCGCCAACTTGACCCAGATCACCCCGCGTTTACGCGTAGTATCAAAGCCAATGACACCTTGCTGCATACCATCAGCCTGATCAATCAATTACTGGTGTATACCGGTGAACTTGACTCAAATGCAGCGATTATTGACGTGGGCCCATTTGTGATGCAAACATGCGAGTCGCTCCAGTTGCTATTCCCTAAAGAGGTCTTGTTGGAACATGATCTTGCTAATGCGGTAGAACATTATATTTGGGCGAATCCAGCGCAGCTACAGCAACTGGTCATGAATTTGGTGCTGAACGCAGCCGAATCAGTGCAGGGCGCAGGCTATGTGCGGCTCAATACAGAGCGGATTGTGATTAAGCCTGATAGCGCCCCGCAGTTTGTCCGTGGCAATCACCGCTGGAAGCCGGGTAACTATGTCATGTTACAAGTTATCGATAATGGGTCTGGCATGTCGCCTGAAACTCAGAAAAAGATCTTTGACCCCTTCTTTTCTACAAAAGCCAAGCAGGGGCGTGGCCTCGGTATGGCCGCAATTGTTGGCATTTTAGAAGACCATAACGCTTTACTGGCGTTAGACAGCGCTGAAGGTGTTGGCACAACATTTTCGATTTATTTTCCATCGCGTAACAAGCAAAACACCGCGCCTTTATCGTTGCCAAGCGCAATGCTAGACGACTAGTTTTTATATGCGTGATCAACTGTTGTAACAGCGGTATCCCTCCGGCGCGTTCGGGATCTCTTCGCCGCGATTGTTACTAAATACCGCCAGAACGAACAAGATTCCGCCCCTTAGATGCACCTCTATTCTGCCTGTTTTGCATCTTTTTGTGAACGGATTCCGCGCACGCCTCGCCCTCGGTCGCCTACAATAGAGGCATGCCAACCCTAAACGATCGCTTCCGTCAATTTGCTGTGCCTATTACGATGGGCGTTTTTCTGTTCATGAACTGGTGGACAGGTGCTGTGCGCCTAGGCGGCGTTACGCAGGGCGAAATTGCGTTTATATACCCCACGCTGTTTACGCCAGAGTTCTATGTCTTTTCCATTTGGGGCATTATTTACATGCTGCTGTTGGGCTATGCCGGGTATCAATTGTTGCCGTGGCAAGCGGCGCGGGCTGTTCACCGTAATATTGGATGGCCGCTCACAATTGTGAACCTCGTTGGCGTCGGATGGTTGGTGACGTGGCATTTGCTGTATCTATGGGTTTCTGCGGCATTGCTGGCACTGATGCTGACGTTGGTGCTAATTGTGTTTGTGCGCCTGCATCGCGGCTCTCAACCGGCGCTAGAGTTCCCCACGTATTTACTCACAAACTTACCGTTTGCGATTTATTCTGCTTGGCTCAGCGTGGCGCTTATCGCAAATATTGCAATTGCGCTTAAAGCAATGCATTGGGCTGGCTTGGGGATTTCTGAACCGCTATGGACCGTTATCTTGCTCATCATTGCCAGCGCAATTGGCATGGTCGTGCAACTGCGGCACTGGTCGCCCGCATTTGTGGGGGTGCTCATCTGGGCGTTTAGCGGGATTTGGGTGCGCAATGGATCGGTTGCGCCGATTGGCCTAGCAACAGTGACGTTGTGTGCCTGCTTGTGTTTGGGGCTTATCGTGCTAGGCTGGCGTCGCTATCGACGGGCTTAGTTGACAGCATCTGCATGCAGCACAATCTTGAGTTCAAACGTATCTTCGACTTCTACAATCTTCGGGACACGTGGCGGCGTTACGCCAAAGCTACTCATTTGTAAGGTGGCGGTGGCTTCGCCGATTAGCTCGGTGGATGTAAGCGTTGCAAATGCATCAAAACTGACGGGCTGCGTGACGCCATGAATGGTCAGGTCGCCCACTAAATCAAAGGTGATGCGCGTGCCATCTTGCTCAATATTTTCCGCTGCTTGAATGGCAAAGGTTGCAATGGGGTACCGTACGGACTCTAGCCAGTTGACCTTCAAAATTTCATCACGCTCGGCTTTGCTGGTGCGTAACATGGTCAAATCCACGGCAACGTCACCGCCTAGCAGCATTGGCGTCGCGCCCGATAAATCCACTGCCAAATTACCGCTAATGGCACGCGTTGCGCCGACGGTCGTAACTTCACCATAACGCGGATTAGACCGAATAATCTCACTAACATTTTCTAGAAATGTCTCAGTAATAATGTAATTGACGTTTGATTGGCTAGGGTTGACGCGAAAAATAGTGGCCGCGGCTGGATACGGATTTGGCGTTGCGGTGGGCGCAACCTCAGCCGCTGGAGCAACTGCACACGCCGTTGCAAAGAAAAAAACTGAGAGCAGAATGAAGTAACGCATGGCTAGATTGTATCGAGAATACAGCGCTGCGCCTGTGGGTAGAATCAAAAACGGGATGTTGCCAACAACATCCCGTTTTGTTTTTCTTAGCTTTGGCTTGCCATCAAGTCTACAAACTGTTGGAACAGCTTGCGGGCATCATGCGGGCCGGGTGAAGCTTCAGGGTGATATTGCACGCTGAACGCGTTGAGATCATCACAGCGTAAACCTTCTACACAATCATCATTCAAGTTGATGTGCGAGACCATAACATTGTCTGGCAGTGAGTCTGCGTCCACCGCAAACCCGTGGTTGTGCGAGCTAATCTGCACCGCTTTGGTGTCTGTTTCTTGCACCGGCTGATTGGTGCCACGGTGCCCAAATTTGAGCTTGTAGGTGCTGCCGCCGAGTGCCAACCCTAGTAGTTGATGGCCTAAGCAAATCCCAAAGATAGGCTTTTTGCCAAGCAGATCTTTGAGAGTTTCAATAGCGTACGTAACTGCCGCTGGATCACCAGGGCCGTTTGAAAGAAAGATCCCGTCCGGATTAAGTGCCAAGACTTCAGCCGCGCTGGTGTTCGCTGGCACAACGGTTACATCACAACCATAGTCGGTTAGCAGGCGCAAAATATTACGCTTGATGCCAAAGTCAAATGCCACAACTTTGTGGACGGCACTATCGGCACCGCGTTCTTTGCCTACGCGCCATTCGTCTGGCCAGCCTTCAGTCCAGTGGTAGCTGGCGTCGCAGCTTACTTCGCTGGCAAGGTCTGCGCCTTCCATATCACGGGCATTTTTTGCCATTTCAATCAGGCGTTGCGGATCGACATTTGTAGAAGAGATTGCCGCCCGCATTGCACCAACGGTACGAATATGCTTGACGAGCGCACGCGTGTCTACATCCGTAATCGCGACAACACCCTTATCTGCCAAGTAATCTGGCAGGCTTTTAGTGCTGCGCCAGTTACTAACCACTGGGCTAACAGAGCGCACAACAAAGCCTTCTAACCAGGCGCGGTCTGATTCGTCATCTTCAGGTGTGGTGCCATAGTTGCCGATATGTGGTTGGGTCATGACCACAATTTCACCGTGGTAAGACGGGTCAGTGAGAATTTCTTGGTAACCGGTCATCCCGGTGTTGAAGACGATTTCACCAGTACGTTCGCCAATTGCGCCAAATGCGGTGCCTGGCCACAAGGTGCCATCTTCAAGTGCTAATAATGCAGGAGTCGATTGTGTCATAAATGTTAGGAAGTGTTACGCAGCAACATTTTTGATGGTGTTGTTGCGTGCCGAAATTTTTTGGCAAAATTGCCGCAGAAGTTTAGCATAGTTAGGCGCAGGTGCTGCTTGTCACTCAGCCCAAAGTTCCCTTTGCTCTAGTTGTGAAATGCTGCAAAAAGACTAGAGCGACCAGTCCTTGAGTGTAGTGAGCATGTCTTGCGCCACTAAGTTGAGTTGTAACGGCGTAACAGACACATAGCCATTGAGCACGGCGCTTGTATCTGAGCCGGGCACATCAATTGCTTCTGGCCGATCGCCAGCGAGCCAATAGTACGTTGCCCCGCGTGGATCTTGGCGCGTATCGAGGCGGTCGTTATATACCCGTGTGCCTTGCGTTGTGATTTTTGTGCCTTTATGGCGCCCATCTTGCTGAATCGGCACGTTGATATTCAAGATTGTATGGTTGGGCAGCCCGTTTGCTAAGACTTGCTTGGCAATGTTCACGGCGACTTTTGCTGCTGGGGCATAATCCATTTTGCTGGCATATTGTGTAGAAACTGCAATGCTTGGAATGCCGTTGAGCGCCCCTTCAAATGCGGCTGACACCGTGCCAGAGCAGGTCACATCTTGCGCGAGGTTCATCCCACGGTTGATACCAGACACCACAATGTCGGCCGGGCGTTCTACTGCGCCAAGGCAGGCTAGCGCAACACAATCGGCAGGCGTGCCATCACAGGTGAGGGCGCGTGAATTATCTGAAAGGCGCGTTTTACGGATGCGAAGTGGTTTGGTCAGCGTGCGGGCGTGCCCACAGGCGGACCAGTTCTTGTCTGGTGCCAGCACAGTGACGTCACCAATTTCGCGTAAATGTTGGGCAAGGATCAGAATTCCGAGCGTATCAACACCGTCATCGTTTGTAATAAGAATATGGGGGTTGGTCATAAGTGTGCGCTGCTGGGTTTAGAGCAGTCCTTCTGGAATAGAGCTCGCTGCTTTTTCTACATACGAATCGCATAACTCTTGGCAACTGGTGATGTCATCGATGAACGGCTGATAGACGCTTGTGTCGCGATTTTGGTTATATAAATCGTAATAGTGTTGAACGATGGTGGCTTGTTTTTCTAAATCGTAATCTTGCAAACGCCAGCCAAGCTGCCGGGCCCGATTGAGCCCATAAGGGCCACCATAGTGATACGTTTTTATCCCGTCTTCAAACTGCACGTTTAGCGCTAGCCGTATATAACGCCAGCCAATTTGCTGAAATTGCCAAACATGCGTCAGCTCATGCACCAGCCAACCGTGCATAAACGCATCTGGATGGTTACTGCTAAGTGGCTTTGTTGGTAGCTTATTCGGAAAAATGCAGCGGTTGCCAATGGCGATGGCGTTGCCTTTCTCTGCTGGACGGCGCGGCATGCGGCGCAACGTGCGCCCCACATTATCAACCCCGTTTGGCAGCCAAACATCTTCATGAATCCACACGCGTGCATAATCAATTTGATTACCAAAGATTGCTTGTGAAAGCGCCGTTTCCCAGTGATATAACCTGCGTTTGCTCATGAGTAGGGCGTGTCCTTACACCGTGCCCGCTTCAATTGCGTCAAACAGCCCTTGGCAGGAGCGGCGCAACATTGTATAGACCGTATCGAACCCATCTGCTGCGCCGAGATAAGGATCGGGGACGTTGCCGGGGCCTTGTGGGTCAAATTGACGCATCAAATAGACTTTTTTCTCGTCCGCAGGCGTGGCTGAGAGATACCGGATATTGCGCAGATTATCACTATCCATCGCGATGATGATGTCAAAGGTTGCGAAATCGCCAATGTTGATCTGCCGTGCGGTGCTTGGCAAATGAATATTGTGCTTTTTTGCAACAGCAATAGAACGCGGATCAGCCGATTTCCCGATGTGGTAAGCCCCTGTTCCAGCGGAATCGATGTGATATTGATCTTGTGCGCCAGCCTGTTCTACAAGGTCAATAAATATCCCCTCTGCAAGCGGGCTACGGCAAATGTTTCCAAGGCAAACGAAAAGTATTGAGGTCATCTTTATTTTTTAGTGTGTGAATTTACCTACAAATTGATAGAAACTGTGTTTTTTATTACTATAAAATGTAAATAACAATCGAATGGTCTGATTTTTCGCTGAATTGTTGTAATTTCGTTTCTATATCGGTTATATTAGAGCGGTTATGCCTTAATCGGCTACACAAAAAGATATTTTGCACAATAAAACGTAGAGGTAAGGTATTGAAAAATTTCAATTCCTCTGAAAATTGGTTGTATAAAAACTGGCTAAAAGCAATTGCGCTTGGGCTTATTGCGATAGCCTTCTTATTTCGTTCCCCAACAAATTTTGCTGAAACTAGCCCCCTAAACACAGGCAGCGTATTTCAGTTAACGCTGGTTTCTAGTACGCCACAGGCCATTGAGAACACAAATCAAGCGATCACGGTTCGTATTTCACGGACTGGCAGTACGGATGCACTCTCCCTACCGGTAACCCTATCTGGTGCTAGTGACACTGCACTTAGCTCCGCTTCTGCTGCAGACTATATTTTCAAAACCGCAGCGGGCACTGTTATCACCACCGAAGTTGCCTTTGAAGATGGCCAGCTTGAGCAAACGCTGATTATTGAACCAGTACAAGATTCAATTGCAGAAGTGCCTGAACAATTGCAACTCGCGCTTGTTGAAAATGACGCCGAGTATCAAGTAGATGCCGCAAAGCGGGTGCTTGCACTAGAAATTTTAGATGACACGCCCGGTATTACCGCTGACAGCATCACGCTAACTGCGCAATTAGACGCTGAACCAACCGTTACAACAACAGCAACCGGAACCGCTACCATTCGTCTTTCAAATGATAACAGTTATGCGCTCATTGACTTATCGTTTGCCGGACTAACCTCGGCGCAAAACGCGGCGCGTATCCATATATCAACCGCCACCGACCGCGCCATTGTCTATAACATTAGCACGGGCCAAGTGACTGATGACCGCTGGGACCTAGCGGCGTTTCAAGTCTTTGGCACTAATCAAGACACGTTAGACGCACTGCTAAACGGTAGCTTGTACATTAACGTGCACTCTGAAGACTATCCCACTGGTGAAATTCAGGGGACGCTGTCTACAGTTGCCACAACGGCAAGTGTGCCAACCCCAACCGCGCTTACCCCAACGTCACTTACGCCTGAAATTACAACAACGCCGCTGGCATTGACGCTAACGCCAGGCACACCCGGAACGCCTGGCACGCCCGGAACGCCAACTGCGGAGCCGACCGCGCTTCTGTTGCCTTCAGCCGCCAACAATGTATTTCAATTAGAGCTAGTCTCTGCTAGCGCACAGGCCATTGAAAAAACAGATCAGGCGATTACCGTTCGTATCTCTCGCACGGGTGATACCGATGCAATGTCCTTGCCCGTTGAGATTACCGGCTCGACAGATCCAGCGTTTAGCTCTGCTGTGCCTGCCGATTATGTCTTCAAAAAGCCAGACGGCACGCTTGTCACTACGCAAGTTGACTTTATAGCTGGGCAAACTGAGCAAGAGCTAATTATTGCGCCGGTGCTAGATACAGCAGTTGAAGTGCCTGAAAAACTGACGCTGGCAATTGTTGAAAATGTTACCGAATACACGGTTGATGCCAGCAAACAGTCATTGGCGCTGGAAATTCTAGATAAAGCGGCTGGCTTCACGGCAGACAGCGTACTTCTCTCTGGCCAATTGCAAGCGGAAGGCAGCGCGGTAACCAGCGCGACTGGGCTAGCTAATGTGCGTCTTTCTAATGACAACAGCTATGCCATGATTGATGTCACGTTCAGCGGCCTGACCTCAACCCAAACCGCAGCCCATGTGCATCTTGATACCGGTATAAACGGCCCAATTGTTGTGGGCATTAGCAACGGGCAAGTGGCAAGTGAACGCTGGGATATTGTTGCCGCAACCCCGCTGGTTACTAATCAAGACACGCTCGATGCGTTGCTTAGCGGTAACTTGTACATCAATGTGCACTCTTCAAATTATCCGGCGGGTGAAATTCGCGGCACGCTAAACATTGTCAACGGCAGTGTGACTGTACCGGCTCCACCAACAGCAGGCGCAATTGAAAGCCTAACCGGTGATGCCCTTGAACGCGATATTGTGCGCTTCCTAACGCAAGCAACATTTGGCCCCACGCCAGAAACGATTGCCGATATGAAAGCCCGCGTCACGTCACACGGCGGTGACAGAATTGCGGCTTACTCGGAATGGATTGATGAGCAAATTGCAATGGCGTATCCGTCAACGCTGGCTTTTACAGACGCGCAGTTACGCCAATATACCGCCACTAACGGCGGGGCAATCAATAGCGGCGCGCGCAATGCAGTTTTTGAACCGGCTTGGTACACCGCTGCGGTATACAGCAATGCGCAACTACGTGAACGGATGGCCTTTGCACTCAGTGAGATCCTGGTCATTTCACAAAATGATGGCAGCTTGAAAGCGAACCCGTGGGCAGTGCCTAGCTACTATGACATGCTAAAAGACGGCTCGTTTGGCAGCTATGAAACCTTGCTGACAAATGTAACCAGACATCCCAGCATGGCAATTTATCTCTCGCACTTGCGCAACAAGATGGAAACGCTTGATGACCAAGGCGAAGTGCTTTCTTCACCAGACGAAAACTATGCCCGCGAAGTGATGCAACTGTTCTCAATTGGGCTAGTTGAACTGCATACAAATGGCTCTGTTGCCCTTGATGCAAACGGGCTACCGCAGGTGACTTACACCCAAACCGATATTACCGAATTGGCCCGTGTGCTAACCGGGTTGGCGTATGCCGTAACAACTGACGACAACGGTGAAACCAACACAATTGTTGAGAACACGCGCTTTACATTCAACGGGTATTCCAAGGACGGGGCGAATTACTATCATCCGTACTTCATCACGCCGTTGAAAATGTTTGAAGACAATGGTCTAGACCCAACCCACGGTGGGTATGAGCGCTACCACGACAATGGTCAAAAGACGGTGCTCAATACGGTTTTTCCAGCGGGCCAGACCGGCGAGCAAGACTTAACGCAAGCCATGTCTATGCTGGTGTCACATTCTAATACCGCACCATTTATTAGCTATCGCCTCATTCAGCGCTTTGTAAGTTCTAACCCTTCACCTGACTATGTGCACCGCGTTGCGTATGAATTTGCCACCACAAATGGCGACCTAAGCGCTGTAATCAAGGCGATTTTGTTAGATGCTGAAGCCCGCAATTTGGCAGGCCTGAACGACGTTGGCCAAGGCAAACTATCCGAGCCGCTAATTCGGTTTGTCAATGCGCTGCGTTCGCTAGATGCCACCACCTCAATGGCCGGTAGCCATCCATTTACGCGGTTGAATGCGTTTGGCTTGCCAACATCGGAAAATGCGCTATATGCCGCTGATGTGCAGGTCATGTATTTGAGCGCGAATTCCCTAATGACAGGGGATGGCTTTGGACAATCGCCATTGCTAGCGCCAAGCGTCTTCAATTGGTATACGCCGTTTTATGCTCCGGCGGGCGGCGTTGCCCAAGCCGGGCTCACATCGCCAGAAATGCAGATCGCTACTGATAACAATGTGATCAACGTGTACAACATCTACTACCAGCTTGTACACAACAATGGTGTCAACGGCCAACGTCCGCAAAATGGCGTTAGCCAAGCCGTGATAACCATGCCAACCGCGCCGTGGTTGCAAGCTGTTTACACCGCTGTAATGGATTCAAATCTTGATGGCGAGATTACCGAAACCGACGCGGCGTTTTCAGACACCACCGCCATTCGTAATGCAACGGCCGCCATCGTAGATGAAATCGACATCTACCTCTGTACCGGCAAACTCGCCGCAAACGCCACGGGTAACGCCCAAACCGACCCGCGTGAAATTCTTATTAACGGTATTTATAACGCCCTTAGCAGCTTAGACCTGAGCACCGCTGCTAACGCGCAAACTGCTCGCGATGAACGCATTCGTGAAGCAATTGTGTTGATTGGCACAGCACCACAGTGCATTATGCAAAACTAAGCGGGGCAATAGACAGACTATGAAACGAAGCAGTAAAACTTTTTCACGCCGTGAATTTATGCGGCAAGCGGCATGTGCTGGGGTTGGCCTAGGCCTGACCACAATGGTGAACACATTAGCACCATTGCGTTTGGCAAACGCCGCGCTGGCCCAACAAAGCGTCAATGACTACAAAGCCCTAATTTGTATCTTCTTATCTGGCGGGAATGATTCCAATAATTTGTTGATTCCGAGTGGCTCCGCATCTGCAAGTGACTTACGGAAAGATTACGAAACAGGCCGCGGGTTGCTCTCGATCTCTTCTGGGTTGCACGATCTAGATTTGAGTCAGTCTAGCCCGATCTTTGATAAATATCACGGTGGCACAATCCATAAGTTGGGTGTGCATCCAAACGGCCCAGAAATGGCGCAAATGTTCAGTGCTGGAGATCTAGCCTTTGTTTGTAACGTTGGCTCTTTGGCATTCCCAATTGAAAATCGCCAAGCGCTGGTTGATGGCACCGTAACACTGCCACAATCCTTGTATTCACACTCTGATCAGGTGATGCAATGGCAAACGTCTATCCCAGATCAGCCGTTTACAACGGGCTGGGGCGGGCGCATTTCTGACTTGTTACACGGCTCTTACAACACTGGCTCTTCAAAAGTGTCGATGTCTATTTCGATGAATGGGGTTAACACCTTCCAGCGTGGCATGGCACCAGAGTCGTCTGCATTTTCAATGGGCACCAACAGCGTGACCTCACTTAAAGGCTTCGGTGACGGATATGTAAACGCGTATTCCGGTGGCGCAACGTTTACCAACCCAAGCTATCAAGATAACCAAGTTGGGCACCGCCTGCAAACGCTTGAAAGCCTGGTGAAGCTAACCCATGCCAACCTCATGGAAGAGGCATATGCGGGCAAAATTGTGACTGCACGCGGTGTTGAAGACGCTGTTAGCGATGCGCTTGTGCTAGCCGATGCGTCTGGCATCGATTTTGGCGAACACTTTAGTGCGGTGTCTTCTGGCTTAGCCAATCAATTGAAAATGGTGGCGCGCCTCATTGCTGGCCGCGGCGCACTTGGCAACCGTCGCCAAGTTTTCTTTGTGAGCATTGGCGGGTACGACATTCACAAAAGCCATTTGTCTTCACATGCGGCGCTAATGGATGAATTATCAAAATCCTTGGCAGCACTCCGGAGCGCGCTCATTGATGTTGGCGATTGGGATAAGACCGTTGCCTTCACCGCCTCAGACTTTAGCCGCACGTTTACCTCTAATGGGCCAAATCCAGATGGTGGCACAGACCACGCTTGGGGTAGCCATATGGTTGTGGCTGGCGGGCCGGTTATTGGCGGCAAAATTTATGGACACTTCCCAGCTCTGAAAGTTGGTGATCAAGTTGGCTCCATTGACGCAAGCCGCTCCCGTGGCCGTTGGATCCCGTCGACGGCGGTGGATCAGTACTCGTCTGTCATCGCACGCTGGTTTGGGGTGGAGAACAGCGCAATGGCTGAAATTTTCCCGAATCTAAGTCGCTTTGATGATCCGTTTACGAGCACAACGCCTAACTTAGGATTTTTACCCGCAATCTAAGGTTGCCGCCCCTTAGTCGTTACTTATGCAACAGGATCGAAACGTGTACGCACATTGTTTGCCCCTTAGACCATCTGCTTGGCAGTTCGTAAGAAGTGCTATTCAGGTGTCATTACTGATTTTTGGCTTATTTGTGGTGGGATATTCACCCGTCCTTGCAGCTGACTTGACAGTCACAAACACGTCCGATTCGGGCGCAGGCAGCTTGCGTGACACAATCGCAGCGGCTTCAAACGGCGACACAATCCTCTTCGCTGCGAGTCTTGCTAATCAGACCATTGTGCTGACAAGCGAAATTGACATTGAGAAAAACATCACCATCACGGGCAATAAGCAAATCACGCTGAGCGGTGGGAACACCAACCGCATCCTTGATATTGAGAATGGCGCAACCGTTACGATTGATGGCGTGACCTTTACAAACGGAAAGCATGCAACCCTGCACGGCGGCGCAATTTTCAACAGCGGTAAGCTGACAATTATCAACAATACGTTTATCCAAAATAGTGCTGCCCAAAATGGTGGCGCGATTTTTAGCGATGGCACCGTAACAATTACAGACAGTACGTTTACCAGCAATACGGCGGGCTTACGCGGTGGCGCAGTTGACAGCAATGGCACGCTCACTATGAGCACCAGTGATGTAAAAAACAACAATGCGACCAACGGCGGTGGCATTGGCAACAGCGGCACGATGACCGTCAATACAACGCTATTCACCAACAACACTGCATTTACGGGCGGCGGCATTGCCAATTCTGATGACTTCACCCTCAATGACAGCACCTTAACTGAGAATAACGCCAACAACGGCGGTGGGCTTTATAACTCTGGCGAAATGACCGTGGAGCGCAGCACGTTTGTGAACAATCGCTCTACCGATGGTGGCGGCGCTTCAAACACCGGCACGCTAGACCTAAGAAACACGACATTTTCTGCCAATGTGGCGACGAATTTTGGTGGGGCAGTCTATAACTCGGTCACGCTCAATTTGCGTAACAGCACGCTCACCGCGAATGAAGCAGCAAGCGGCGCGGGGCTTTACAGCGTATCGAATGCGACGTATCCAACGCATACGCTGATTGTGAACCAAACCAGTGGTGACGACTGCGGCGGTACGATTTCTTCCAATCTCTACAATATTGATAGTGATGGCTCCTGTAGCTTAGGCAGCACCGGCGATTTACCAAGCCAAACGATTGTCTTGAGCGATCTGGGTGACAATGGCGGGGAGACGCAGACCCACCTGATTGAGTCTGGGAGCGTCGCGCATAATGCGGGTGGCACCAGCTGCCAAACCGTTGATCAACGCGGCATTACCCGTGCGCAAGATACCAATTGTGATATTGGCGCGCACGAGCTTGTTGCACCAACGCTCTCTATTCTCGGGAATGGCGTTCCACTCACGCCCGGCGACACGACACCAGACGTTGCCGACTTCACAGACTTTGGCAACGTTGGCGTTGGCTCCCAAAAAATCACAAACTTTGAAATCAAAAATACCGGTGAAGCTGATCTAACCATTACGGCGTTTGACAGCACAGTGCCACACTTTGAGGCCATTGGATTGCCAATTGTGATCCCCGGTAACAGCACGGTAGCGTTGCCGATTAGCTTCTCGCCAAATGAGTTAGTTGAACTGCTTGCCACGCTTACGATTACGCATAACGACCCCTCACAAGGGCCGTTTGTGTTTACAGTTGTGGCGCAAGGCGTGCGATCGGCAGACGGTGGGTCAGGCGCAAGTGGGAGCTTTGGCGCGCACGTTGAAGGTAGCTATTGGACAACATCTCAAAATGGATGTTGGGAAGCTGAAGGGTTGTCTGGCTGTGTTTATCTAAATGGTCAGCGGGTTGACCATGCAACTGGCGGCAACCACTATTTGGACGCCGCAGAAATTACCATTCGTGATAATGTGGTCTGTTTGAATGTGCCGCCGGGCTATCAGGCTAGCGGGTACACCTTGAATCAAGATCAGTCGCGATTTGTGACGGGTGCAAATTGTTTCCATTACGACCCAGACACGGACTATAGTGTTTACCGAGTCGACTTTGCGATTGTGGCGAACGGGGCTGCTGCTGGTACGTCAGGAACTGGATCGGTTGCAGGCAATGGCGCGGGTGCCTTTGCTGCTGGTAACGGTGCCAGCGTACAAGATGCTGGGCGCAATGCCTTTTCTGGGCAAGGCGCTGTTGCAACGTCTACGCCTACTGCTGTGCCGCCCACAGCGACACTAGACCCAACCAGCACGCCAACTGAAGTGAGCGCAATTCGTGCAACCCAAGCTGCCGAATTGGCCGCGGCAACTGCTGCTGCTAATCCAGCGCAAATTGCAGCGCTACGCCAACAAACTGAAGCTGCCAGCGGCGCACTTGCGCGCGCCGAGGCATTGGTTATTCAAACGCCGACTTATGCTGAAGCCGAAGAAGCGGCAGCAATACGCGCGCGTACGCGGCGCTATTTCTGGCAAGACTTTGCGCTGTACACGCTGATGGCCGGTAGTGTGATTGCGCTTGGTATGCTAGGCGGGATGGCGTTACGGCTCTCGCTTGAAGAGCAAGAAGACTAAGGCGCTAGCCGCAGCAGTTGCCAACTTCCATCGGCCTGCTTTTGATACGACAGACGATCATGCAAGCGGCTTGGGCGACCCTGCCAAAACTCGATTTCCTCGGGCACGACGCGGTAGCCGCCCCAATAGTCTGGCACGTCAATCGCGTCTGCGGTGGCATATGCGTCGGTCAATGTTGCCAGCCGGTCGCTTAGATCGCTGCGCTTCTCTACCACGCTGCTTTGTTTTGAGGCCATTGCGCCTAAACGGCTAGCCTTAGGGCGGCGATTGAAGTATGCATTTGATTCGGCATAGCTCGTTTTTTCCACGCGCCCTGTAATGCGCACTTGACGCTCTAGCACATCCCAAAAGAAGGCGAGGCCCGCATTAGGGTTGGCCGCTAGTTCTTGCCCTTTGCGGCTGCCGTAGTTGGTATAGAACACAAACCCCCGTTCATCAAAGCCCTTGAGTAATACAATCCGCACGGAAGGCTTGCCGTCTGCATCAGCGGTGGCTAGGGCCATGGCGTTTGGTTCAATTAGGTCAGTTGCGCTGACCTCGGCAAACCACGTGGCAAACTGCGCAAACGGATCTGGGTTGACATCTGCTTTTAGCAAATCCCCTTTGAGATATTCTTTACGCCGCGCATTGATAGAGTCGCGCACGGCTTGCGCGCGCGCCCGTTGAGAGAGAAGTTGATCATTCATACGGAATAGTTTACTTAGTTTTGTGGGTTATGACCGTGGCGCACGCGAAAGCTATCAACTGGCAGACGGCAACTATTGCGGTGCATGCCTACACCAAAAACAGAATCGCCACACCCCCAATCGCAACTAGCGTCCCCACAATCGATTGCCACGACACTTTTTCTTTGAACACATAAACGCCAATTGGAATCATAAACACTGGCGGCAGCGCAAGTAAGGTGCTAGCAACGCCCAGATGAATGGTCTTGAAGGCCACGCTAGACAGCCACACGCCGATAAATGGCCCAAAGAAGGCGGTAATAAAAAGCAGGCCGGTAGCCCGCTTTTCTTGCCAAAGCGTGACATGACTTTTGATGAACTCCCGATTGACCAGCAAGATGAGCCAGATAGCCAGCATGCCGCCAATCATGCGCACGAGCGTGGCATTGAGGGCGCTGATCTCGCCTGTTTCAAAGGCCATGCGCGTCATTAGCGCGCCAACGCCTTGGCCCACTGCGGCCAGCACGCCAAAGAGAATGCCCAGCCCGTAGTTGCTATATTCAGGGCGGGCGGTGACGCTGTTACGATCAGAAATCACCCAGCCCACGCCGCCAAGCGTAATTGCCATCCCCAATAACTGGCCTCCCGTTGAGGCTTCACCCAGAAATATCCAAGCCAGCACTGCGCTGACAAGTGGGGCGCAGACCATGAGTAACATGCCCAAGCGTGGCCCAATGTAGCGGTAAGATCCAAACAAGAATATGTCGCCCAAGGCTAAGCCAATCACGCCCGATAGTAACAGCCACCCCCATGCAGCATTGGTGATGTCTACTGTCCAAAATGCGCCGGTTACAAAGAGATTACTAAGCAGCAGTAAAGCAAGGGTGACTGGCAAGCGAAAGGCCTGCATCACGCGTGAATTGACGTTTGGTTCGTGGATAAGGCCGATTAGCATACTGCCAATCGACCACAAAATTGCAGCAGAAAGTCCAGCGATCATAAGGTAAAAGAAAAGCCCGGCAAGCGCCGGGCTAATGAGTATAGTGAGTTGTGCGTGCTAACTGAACTGTCGACTACGAGTCGCGCAAGACAGCACCTAATTCGTAGGCCAGCCGTTTGACAATCTTCTTGCGGATTTTGGCCGCGTCTTTATCAGTGAGCGTTTTGTCCATTGCTTGATACGTGAGGCGATAGGCCAGACTTTTCTTATCTGCGCCAATGTTTTCGCCACGATAGACATCAAACAATTGCGACTCGGACAGGTTGCGTCCGCCGGTTTGCGTGATCAAGAAGTCTACGTCTGAAGCGGCAATCCCTTCATCAACAATAAGCGCAATATCTTCAACCACCGCTGGGAAGCGTGGGATGGCCTTCGTGTTGTATTGGGCTGGAATTGCGTCCAAGATGGCGCTCAGATTCAAATCTGCACACAGGACAGGCTGGTCTGCCAAGGCATAGTTAGTGCGGATTTGCGGATGCAGTTCGCCAAAGGTGCCGATGTTGGTTTTACCAATCATTAAGCTAGCTGTTTTGCCCGGCGCAAAGGTTGGGCTTTCGCTGGCGGTCACGCTATAGGGCGATAGGTGCAACCCTTCAACTAAGGCATCTACGATCCCTTTCAGGTCATAGAAATCCATGCGTTCGGGGGCACCTGCATTCCACATGTGGTCATCGCGGTTACCGGTGAGGGTAATGACCAAGCGCTGCTGTTCTTCTGGCATGCTGGGCTGATTTTCATCACCTTGAATGCCTTCTTCGTTCATCAAAAAGACCGGTGCAATTTCAAATAGAGCCAAGCGCGGCTGTTGCCGATTTTTAGCTGCAATTTCTAAGACGCTATTTAGCAAGCTTTGGCGCATGACCGTCATTTCAGCCGAGATCGGCTTTGCCAACCCAAGGTAAGGGTACTGGGCTTCTACGCCAAGTTTGTTTTCTTGCTCTGGACTGGTGAGGCGGTAGGTGATGAGCTCTTGCAGACCTAAGTTCACCAACAGATTGCGCACGCGCTGCTCTTGTTCCAGCGTGACGTTGCCCCGTTGTGGCGGCATGCTGTCTGAGATTTGCACCTCTGGAATGCGGTCATAGCCGTAAATACGGGCAACTTCTTCGGTGATGTCGGCCAAGCCAACAACGCCCGTGCTAATGTCTAGCCGGGTATTTGGCACGGTGACTTGCATCACATCGCCTTTATCTGCGACGGCAAAATCTAATGCGGTTAGTATTTTTACTAATTCGGCCTTTGGCATGTCAATCCCAAGCTGGCGTTTGACTTCGCTAACCGGGTAATCAATGACAATTGGCGCTGGCGGCAACGGATAGTTATCGACCATGCCTTGGGCGATGGTGCCACCGCCTAGCATACGCATGAGGTCTGCGCCGCGCCAGTTGGTTGCAGCAGCTAGCTCAGGATGGATGCCACGGCTGTAGCGATATCCCGCTTGCGAGGTTTGCAGCGTTTCGCGTTGCACAGTGCGCCGTACGTTGATGTATTCCCACGCGGCGACTTCGAGCAAGATGTTGGTCGTGTGGTCTTCAACTTCAGATTCCAACCCACCCATCACGCCGCCGAGCGAAAGCGCACCAGCGGTATCGGCCACAAGAATTGTTTCTGGGCCTAGTTTGCGCTCTATGCCATCTAAGGTGGTGAGCGTTTCACCGGCGTCTGGCAAGCGCGTGATGATTGTTGGCACGTCGCCGTTGGCGCGCTTTTTCAGCGTGTCATAGTCAAAGGCGTGCAATGGGTGGCCAGTTTCTAACATCACATAGTTGGTGATATCGACCATGTTGCTAATGGCACGCACGCCGCATAGACGCAAGCGGCGTTGCATCCAGTCTGGCGATGGTTTGATTTCAACGCCTTCAATAAGCGTTACCGTAAAGCGCGGGTTCAGTTCCGGCACGCGGATATCAATGTTGATCCGGCCTTCAATAGAAGGGCCGTCTGTAATTGGGGTGATTTCTGGCAGGTTGAGCGGCACGTCTAGAATTGCGGCCACTTCACGGGCCACGCCGATCACGCTGGCGTTGCGGATCATATTAGGCGTGATGGCAATATCAAAGACCACATCGCCGATGTAATCAACAAGTGGCGTGCCAGCCGGTGGCACGGGTTCGCCATTAGGGCCTGGCTCAAAAATGATGATGCCTTCGTGCTCTTCTGAAATCCCGAGCTCTTTTTCAGACGCGACCATTGAAGTGCTTTCTACCCCGCGAATTTTGGCGCGTTTGAGCTTGGTCAGCACGTTGCCGGCTTTATGGCCGTCATAAATTTGCGCACCGAGTTTGACCCAAGCGGCCTTGAGAGGGGTGTCTAACGTGCCTGCGTTGCGGAGGTGGGCTAGGTTTGGCGCGCCAGTTAACACAACGTGCGTGTCTTCGCCATCAAACAGATCACAGAGCACAAGCTTGTCTGCATCAGGGTGTGGATTGACTCCAACAATGTCCGCGACGATAAACTTTTCGCGATCCCATGGTAAGCCAGAAATTTTTGCTTCTTGCTGTCCGGTTGGGTGCGGCAAGCCGATGTATTCCAAGCCTTCAACTTCGAGACCGGCAAAGGTCATTTTCTTTGCGAGTTCATCGGCTGGGATGTTAATGTCTACGTATTCTTTGAGCCAAGATAAAGGGACTTTCATTTGATAA
>JAHDBW010000306.1 GCA_020630175.1 Anaerolineales bacterium | reverse complement strand
AGCATGATGGGCAAGTCATCGATCATCCTACCCCTGATCGTGTAAATAGAATGTAGACCGTCCAACGTTGGCGCGTTCTGTGATGTCCTCGATTGTGACTGCGTCATCTCCCCTTTCGAAACCCAATTGTATAAGTGCCTGATTTAGCACGGCGCGTGTGCGCTGAGCATGTCGATCAAGTTTTGCGTCTGCTATAGGGCTAGCGCAACAAGACTTACCCCCTAATGATTCTGGACAATAGGGGATAAGTGTCTACTTGTGAACGTTTCAATCGGGTTGCTTAGTGCATTGCGCGCTGACCTTCCGTATTCTCTGAACAACACCTCGTTCATTGCAATTCGTAAGGAGCACCCTAATGAACCTTTCCAAATGCGTTTTTTTACGCCCACATTTCGTAATTCTAAGTTTTACTGGCCTGTTGATTGCCCATGTTGTGGCTTTTGGCTGCCTGTTTCTATTTGGCGGCAGTTGGATTACGAGCAAAGTTCACGTGTCTAACACCGATAGCGTGGCGGTGGAAGATGCATAAACGCTTTCACACCAATCCCCAAGCGCCGGTCTCACCGCGTCAGGGCACGACGTCACCCTATCTGATTGAACTACAACGCGTCACAAAACAATATTCCACCCCGGCAGGAACGTTTACTGCCATTAACGAAATTGACCTTCAAGTCGAAGCCGGTGAATTTGTTGCCATTACTGGGAAGTCCGGCAGTGGAAAGTCCACGCTGCTGAATATGATCACCGCCATCGACACACCCACGGCTGGTGCAATCACTGTGGCTGGAGTTGCGGTCCATCAGCTGAGTCAAAACAACAGTGCCATTTGGCGCGGCACAAACATCGGCTTGGTCTTTCAATTTTTTCAATTGCTACCAACGTTGACCGTCGTTGAAAACGTGATGCTACCGATGGATTTTTGTAACACGTATCCGACTGGCGAACGCCGCGAACGTGCGCGCATGTTGCTAGACCGCGTTGGTGTGTTGGATCAAGCCGATAAGGTGCCAACGCTGCTGTCTGGCGGACAACAGCAGCGGGTGGCGATTGCCAGAGCACTTGCTAACGACCCTCCTGTCGTCATCGCCGATGAACCGACCGGAAATTTGGACTCGCACATGGCAGATGCCACGCTGTCGCTGTTTCAGGAGCTGGCGGCTGGCGGACAAACTATTCTCATGGTCACGCATGAGCGCACGGTCACAGACTGGGTCTCACGCACGGTCAACTTGGCGGACGGCGTAATCATTGCCGACTCGCTCATTACCGACCGCGTACCGCGTGAGGTGTCTTATGTTTAGTTGGCTGCGTTTACGTAAGGTCTGGGCTGACCTCTGGGTCAACGAACTCCGCAGCGTTATGGCCGTTTTGGCGATTGCGATAGGGTTGTTTGGCGTTGGCTCAATTCTGAGTGCGTACGCCATTTTGAACCGCGAGATTGACGCTAATTTCATGCAGACCACGCCAGCTTCAATCTGGTTGTATGCCGCTGATGCTGATGCCAATTTGGCTGAGACGTTGCTAGCTTTGCCGGAAATTGGGGCAGTCGACCTACGCCGCAGGTTACAACCGCGCATGCAGATTGATGGCGAAAATTGGTTGCCAATGATCTTGATTGTCATCGATGACTTTGAAGCAATGCAGGTGGCAACATTCACCAGTGAGTCCGGGAACTGGCCGCCAGCGGTCGGTGAGATCCTCTTAGAGCGCTCGTCTGTTAATATTCAAAATGTTGCGTTTGGCGATGCTGTGCTGCTGCAAATGCCCGACGGCACCGCGACAGAGCTGACGTTTAGCGGCATTGTGCATGATCCTGCGCAGTCGCCGGGCTGGCAAGAAAGCCGCGAGTACGGCTACATCACGCGTGAAACGGCAGCACTGTTAGGAGAAGACGCCCGATTTAATCAACTGCATTTACTTGTTGCCGATGCGCCGCTCAACGAAGCACGTAATGTCGAAATTGCGCAGCAAGTTCGCGCGATTGCTGAAGCCAATGGCTACGCAGTGACCTCTGTGATTGTGCCAACACCGGGGCGTCATCCGCACACAGATCAGATGGATTCGCTGCTGTTTCTTATTCAGGCCTTTGGCTGGCTGGCGCTCTTGCTTAGTGGCGTGCTGGTGGCAACCATTGTCAGTGCACTCATCAAACAGCAAACGCGACAGATTGGCGCGATGAAAGCGATTGGTGGGCGCAGCGCCCAAATTGCAGCTGGCTATTTGGCAATGGTGCTTTTACTCGGTGCAATTGCGCTATTGCTGGGCGTGCCGCTGTCTGTCTCTGCGGGGAATGGCATTGCAAACTTCACCGCCACGTTGCTCAATTTTGACATTACGGACACTTCAATTCCACCGTGGGTGTTTATCGTCCAAATTGTTGTTGGTCTCACTGTGCCGTTGCTGGCCGCCATTATTCCTATCTCCGTTGGCACACGTGTCAGCGTGCGTCAGGCCTTGGGCGACTTCAACGTTGGCAGCGGTCAATTTGGCAGCAGCGCAATTGATCGGCTCATTATGCGGACCAAAGGCGTGCCGCGACCGATGCTCTTGGCTATTCGCAACACCTTTCGTCGCCGCCTGCGGCTGAGCCTGATTGTGCTGATTTTGGCAATTGGCGGCGCAACGTTCATGAGTGCGATCAATGTCAATCAGTCGTGGCTGAATACGATTGGCCGTGCATTTGACGCGCGTGATTACGACTTTGACCTCGATCTTAGCGCTACCTATCCTACGCAACAGGTGCTAGCCGCGTTGACAGACATCCCAGGTGTGACGCAGGTTGAAGCTTGGAATAGCACCGTTGTTGTGGAAGCCCTGCCGGAAGGCACCGATGGACTGCGTTTCAATTTGTCGGCAGTGCCACCTGACACCGCGTTGATTGAATACCCGCTTATCGCCGGACGCTGGCTGGCGCCAGATGACACCAATGCTTTGGTCGTCAATCACAACATGTATTACGACGATCACGCTCCCATTACGGTTGGCGATACCGTGCAACTGCGCATCAATGGGGTGCCTGTTGTGTGGGAAGTGGTGGGCGTCATTCTTGAAATTGGTGCGCCACGACGGGGCTTGGGAAATCCAGCATCTGCGTATGTGAGCCTGCCGGCCTTCAATGCGCTGACCGGTCAGTCTGGCGTAACCAATACCGTGCGGATCAAGACCGAACAGCGCGACGCGGCTGCTCTCGCTGCGCTACAACCGGTTATTGATCAGGCCTTGGCAGATGCTGGGGTCAATGTCAAAGCCTTAGAAGCTGGTGCCACCCGCCGCGTGATTTTAGAAAATCATCTGATTGTGATTATTGCATTCCTGATGATGATGGCCGTGCTCATTGCTGCGGTTGGGGCGCTGGCGCTGATGGCGATGATCAGCATCAATGTGCTAGAACGCGCCCGCGAAATCGGCATGATGCGGTCGGTTGGGGCCTCTACTGCGGCGGTCTATCAAGTGGTGATGACTGAAGCGCTGGTTATCGGTCTGTTGTCTTGGGTAATGGCCGCCCTGATTGCCCGCCCCTTGAGTGTTGCGCTGGGCAATGCTGCCGGTTGGATCTTCATCCGGGCTGACTTAGACCATGTCTTTTCAACCCCAGTGCTGTTGATTTGGCTGGTGATTATTGTGCTCGTAAGTTTAGGCGCAAGCTTTTTCCCCGCACGGAACGCAGCGCAGCTAGCAGTCCGTGAAGTCCTCGCTTACGAATAAAAAAGGAGAATCGAAATGAAAAATAAAACCCGCGCCAGAGTAGTTGTTCTGGCAATTATTGTAGGGGTAATCGTCCTCGGCTATTGGGTTGGCCCGAAAGCCTTTGCTCTATTCTTAGCGATGCATGGCATTAGCTAAGCAGCATGCTAAATCCGCTGTGTTATCGATCGCGCATTGACAGCCCGTCAATTTCAAAAACTGGGCTAGAG
>JAHDBW010000305.1 GCA_020630175.1 Anaerolineales bacterium | reverse complement strand
CACCAAAGTGTCCTGAAAAATAGTATCTTTGAACCGTGATTGTTTTAGTAGAATATCGGTGAAAACAATTCAGGAGAAAATACTTTGAAACTTATTCGAAAAAAATTATGGCTTGCGTTAGCAGCCACTAGTTTAGTTTTGGCAGCGTGTGGCGGCCCAGCCCCAGAACCAACGCCAGTGCCGACTAACACTGCACTGCCAACCAACACGCCAGAACCAACCAACACCCCAGAGCCGACCGCCACGCCGGAACCAACGGCTACCGAGGTGCCGCCAACAGAAACGCCCGCTCCAACGCCAACGGCTGCTTCTGCTGCGCTTGAGTTTGTAGAGTATGCCAGTGCAGATAACGTTGTCGCGATCAGCGCACCGTCTGACTGGTACTCAGAACATGAAATTGGCTACGTTGCACTCGGAACAACAGAAGAAGGGTTTATCACCGATGATATTGCACAGAGCCTCAACGTGCTGGCGCTGGGGGGCGATCCGGTCGAGATGGAACTCGCCTTTGGGCTTAACGGGCCAACCGCGCAAGACTTTTTAGATTTCTTCCTTGAGAACACCGTTGAAACAGGTGAAGCAGGCGTCACTATGGACGTGGTCGACCGCAGCACAGAAACGGAATCATTTTTTGACGTAACCGTTCTGATCGTGGAGGAGCCAGATCCAGGCTTAGCGCGCCTCATCGTTAGGCAAAATGAGACGTACATGGGCTTGGCGTTTGGCGTAATTGGTGAACCGCTCATCGAAACACAAAGCGACTTACTAGAAAGCATTATTTCAAGCTTTAAATTGGCCGGTTCAAATGCGCCTCTGTCAGACGCAATAGAGTCAGGCTCAGATTCGGCCGTAGTGCCAGAGCCGCAAACGGACGATGTGGCGAGCGACACGCGTATTGCGCCAGATAGCGCTGACTTCTTGTGGGAAGCGGTTGTGGATGAAACCAACGGGTATTCCTTCTTGATTCCAAAAGATTGGCTGCCGATTGAAATTGATCCAGACAATCTCGAAGCCTCGTTTGACGTTGTGGGCGAATCGAATGAAGCCTTTGGTGAACTCTTTAGCAATGACATGATTCGCAACATGGCGCTTTCTGGTGTGAAGTACATGGCAATGGACGTCAATGCCGAGAATGTGGTGGATACCACGCCAGCGAGCATGAACATTATTGCCATCGAATCGCCATTAGGCGATGCTAGCATGGACATGGTGATCAACCTCACCACGCAGCAGGTGAGCTCACTACTGTCGCTTGAAGATGAAATCGAAAGCGAAGTGCTACAGCTAGAAAACGGCTACGAAGTTGGTTATATCCATTATGAAATGGCTGTACCAGACGCCTTTGGTGGCACGCCAATGCGGGCGCTAGAGCAGTATTTCTGGGTTGAAAATGGCACAATGTACACGGTTACATTCAATGCGCCATTAGCTTTGAAAGACTATTACGCGCAAATTGGGCGTATGTTTGCCAATGCCTTTGAGGTATTGCCATAGTCAAACGTAACTGACTAAGCAGTAAAAACGCCCGCCTAGACCAAAGTCTAGGCGGGCGTTTTGTTTTAAGGAGACGGTCTTTTTGAAACGGAAAAGAAAGGCCTCCTGCTTAACCAAAAAACGGGACGCAGCCTAAGCAGCGTCCCGTTGCAAGATCAACTAAATAGTCAAGACTTAGTCGTCTTTGACCATCACAATATCTGTGCGTGGGGCTGGGATGGCAATGCCATTGTCATCGAAGGCTTTCTTCATACCTTCTAGCACGCCGTGATAGACGCCCCAGTAATCATCGGTGGTGGTGTGTGGACGCACGCCCAAGCTCACGCCACCTTGCAGCATGTCTAGCACAACCACAGCTGGGGCTGGCTCTTCCAATACACCAGGGGTGCTGGTCATGACGTCCATGAGGATTTGCTTGGCGCGGGCAAAGTCTTCGCCGTGCGCAATTTTTGTTTCAAGATCAACACGTAAGGCCCCTTGCGCGCTGAGGTTGGTGATTGCACCAGCAGTAATCGTCGCGTTTGGTACGGTTACGGTGCGGCTGTCTGGGGTGATCAGCTTTGTGTGGAAGATTTGCAGTTCATCGACTGTGCCGGTGTGGCCGCCAACTTCAACAACATCGCCAACTTTGTAAGGGCGGAACATCAAAATCATAACGCCCGCAGCGAAGTTGCCCAGTGAGCCTTCAAGTGCGAAGCCAACTGCCAAACCAGCAGCAGCGATCAATGCGGCGAAACTTGTGGTTTCTACGCCAAGTGCGCCCAAAGCAGCGATGATGACCAAGATGAGCAGCATCGTGCGCACAATTGCGCCAATAAAGCCAACGAGGGTGTCGTCCATATTGGAACGTTCCATGGCTTTTTCGGTGATTTTCGCAACCCAGCCAGCAACCCAGCGACCAATAATAAAGATTGCAATCGCGCTAACAATTTTGATCCCAATATCGACCAAATTGCCTGATTGAACCCAATTCATTACAGCATCCATGTTTGTTTTCTCCGTGATAATAAATTTAGTAAGCAACAAAGAACTAAAGATTAGTTACTTATTTAGTCACGAGATTTTGAAAATGGTCACAATATTGGCTTAGGATTGTGTAGTAGTAATGCAATACCTAAGAGTTGTTTTGCGCGGAAACTGTAGTTTTGAAGATAAAACTTGCCTGATTATGAAAGACTAAGTGCTTGTTATGAAGATGTGTAAATAGCGGCAGTTTAGAACTGGCTGTTGGTGCGTATGGTGTGGATTGGTCCTGTAGTTAAAGCAGCTTACTCATTTTGAAATAGGCAACATCGGCTTTATAGAAGCGCGGCCCCTCAACCTGCATGCCAAAGCGTTCATAGAAGGTGGTTGCTGTAGCGCGGGCGTCGCACCAAAAATACGTAATGCTGTGCGTGTGGAGTGTGTCCAGAATATGGCGCAGCAGCGTGCTGCCGATCCCGCGCCCTTGGTAGGCGGGTAGCGCGGCGAATTTACGCAAGCGAGCCTGCTGCCCATCGATAAAAATAGACGCGACAGCCACTAATTGCCCGCTGTGCAGTGCACCAAAATGAAGCGCCTCGGCATCACCTGCTACTTGGCAAAAATCAATTGGCTTTGCTGGCCACAGCACGGTATGCCGGATGGGTAAGGTGGCTTGCCAGTTGATGCGCTGTATTTGGACTGCGGCAGAACTCAACGTTTGACTGCGCCAAATGCGGCAAAGTTCGAGTTTTTATGCAGGATGTCTACCGCAGAAAAGCCTACCTTGCGCAACAGGTCTAATTGATACGTTAGCGGGCGGGGCGAGTCTTCTTTATCGATGTAAGCGAATACTTTCTCTCGATAGTCTGCGCCACCAAGATCGGTGAGGTATTCCCCATAGCGTGCCCACATCAGGCTGTGCACCTGCGGCACTTCATGGGTGATTAGGTCCGTAATCCACACGCTGCCACCGGGCTTGAGAATGCGGTAAATCTTAGCGAAGGCCGCGTGCCAATCGGCATCCTCCCGCAGGTGATGTAGCACCGCAGCAGCGAGCACAACGTCATAGGTCTCAGCTGCCATTGGGATGGCGCGAAAATCACCAAAGTGCTGGGTAACCGGCCCGGCATTGACGGCTTGTACGCGTTCTGTGGCGCGGTCTAGCATCGGTTGGCTGAGGTCTAGCAGGTCGGCGGCAAAGTCTGTGCCAAGCGTCTGGCGTAATTTGAGCGTGTTGTTACCAGCGCCACAGCCTAGATCTAGCACACGCGTAATTGGCGTGGTGGTTGCGACAGCAGCGTTGGTAATAAGCTCCATTGCTAGCGGCGCGTCAATAGTCGCGCTTTGGCCGGTGGCTAAAACAGAAAAGCGGTCAACGTCGTTGTCGAAGCGGGCGCGGATGGTATCGATAGAAGATTTTTTATGCAGTGGGGTTTCCATGCGGGTAATCCTAACATGGCGCGCAGAAGAAGATGTGACTGACT
>JAHDBW010000037.1 GCA_020630175.1 Anaerolineales bacterium | reverse complement strand
TTAAATAAAAAAAGCCGCATTGTGTACACAACGCGGCTTATACAAATTACGTGTCTTTGAAGTGTTTAGAACATCTTCTCGATGTTGGCTTTGATGCTGGCTTTGGGGTGTGCCCCAACAACAGACTCAGCTTCACCGCCTTTCACAAACAGCATGGTTGGAATACCGCGCACGCCGTATTTACCAGCCCATTCTTTGTGGTCATCAACGTTGATTTTTACAATCTTGACCTTGCCGTTATATTCAGCTGCCAATTCATCTAGGATTGGGCCTACCATGCGGCATGGACCACACCAAGGTGCCCAGAAATCAACAACAACTGGCACGTCAGAGTCTAAGACTTGTGCTTGAAAGTCGGCGTCGCCTAGGTTCAATGGTTTAGATAAATCCATTTCCGCAGCTGGTGTTGCTGGCGCTGCCGGAGCAGCAGGTACAGCGGCTGGCAACATCTTCTCGATGTTAGCTTTGATGCTGGCTTTAGGGTGCGCACCAACCACAGATTCAGCTTCACCACCGTTTACAAACAACATGGTTGGAATACCGCGTACGCCGTACTTCCCTGCCCATTCTTTGTTGTCATCAACGTTGACTTTTACAATTTTGACCTTGCTGTCATATTCAGCTGCCAATTCATCTAAGATCGGCCCAACCATGCGGCATGGACCACACCAAGGTGCCCAAAAATCTACAACAACTGGTACATCTGAATTCAAGACAACAGATTCAAATTCAGCATCATTTATGTTTAATGGTTTTGACATGTTAGTTTCCTTATGGCTATTTCTTAGCCAGTTTTTCCAATAAGTGTGATGAGATCATCAAGTAGGGCTTGCCGCTTTACTGGGTCGTCATCATCTAATTGCAGCACACAGTCGGATGCGTATGTGCGCATATATGCCAAGCTAGCGTTGTGCACTGCAGATTTTATCGCCGTCAATTGCTGAATAATTTCTTTACAATCGCGGCCATCATCTAACATGCGTTGCACGCCACGTACCTGTCCTTCGATACGTTTTAGGCGTTTTGTGACATCGGCTTGGTTTTTGTTCATACTCTACCCCAGTATACTAGCGCTCGAAATTTGCAGTCAATACATTTTTAGAGTTCTGACAAAAGTTTAATACAAAAAAGGCTGCAAACCTGCAGCCTTTTTGTATAAAGTTACGGCTTTTACCGCAGCGCGATGTGTTTGTTCCGGTTTACGGCACTAGCCCTTCTGGCACGCCGTCTGGGAAGACGCGGTCAATGGCGCTTTGAATTTTTTGGATGCGGTTGTCTGGATTTGGATGGGTGCTGAAGAATTCAGGCTGCCCGCTGCCGCCAGACGCTTCGGCTAGAATTTCCATCACGCCGATCATTGCGCTTGGATCATAGCCCGATTCAGCCATAATGCGTACGCCAATGTCATCAGATTGCAGCTCATCATCGCGGCCGTATTTCATGTTAACCATGTTGCCAATCATCTGCGCAAATTGCGCGCTGTCAGTTGAGGCGCCAATCAACACCGCTTGCGTTAGCCCTTGGGTCAATTGTTGCTTGGCCATCCGTTGCGCCCCGTGCCGGGCCAGCACGTGACCAATTTCATGGCCTAACACGCCTGCCAGTTGGCCTTCGGTTTCTAGTTGCTCATACAGTGCTGTTGTAATAAAGACTTGCCCGCCCGGTAGTGCAAACGCATTTACGGTCTGCGGGTCATTCAATAGGTGAAATTCAAATTGCCAGTCTGTATCACGGGCTAGACTGTTGTTGACCAGATAAAAGCCAACTTCATCAATATAGTCTTGCAACTCTTGGCTTTGATACAAGCCACCGTGTTGCTGGATCATTTGCGGTGCAGCTTGCAGCCCTAGCTGAATTTCTTGATCTTCGGTTAGGCTAATATATTGCTCTTCACCAGTGACTTCATTGACTTCTTTTGAACTCCAAAATGAATAGAGCGCAAAGAGCGCCATCCCGGCTGCCAACAGCAGGCGCATTTTGTTAAGCGAACGCCCACGGCCCGGATAACCACTAGAACGGCCATACCCTGAATTACTTCGTCGATACATGCTTAGTCCTCCACAGGAACATATTCTTCAACTTCTAAAGCTTCATAAATGCCGCCAGCCAATGCACCAAACACCATATGCGTTGCGAGCATTACCCAGCTACGTAAAACGTAAAACTGAGGCAGCAGCGGGTTGTAAAAATTGATAACGTACAGCGCCAACCCAAACAATGCGCCGCCCAAAATGCCAACCCAAATTCCCCAGCGATGGATCACAAATGCCAACACCATCGTAAATACAATGGAAAGCAACATGTGAAACAAGAAGCCCACAATTGCAGCGTCTAGCCGAAAATGGACCGGCGGCGGCAAGACGCCGTCTCCTAATATGGGGGAGGCAAAATACCGCAAAATTGCCCACGGACTTAGCCCTAATAAAACGCGGCTTAGTACGAGATTCAGCACTAAGAAAATAATGCCGCTGACAATCCCCGCCCATACTGAGGCGCTCCAGTCTACGACTTGGCGCATGCGGGGCTCATTTACAGTTGTTGTAGCCATAAATTCAATCTCCTCTATCAAATAAAAGCTTTGTCGCTAGCCAGTTGCATTAACCAAGCGGCTCCGACACGAAACGTTCGGCAAACGCCAATGTTGGCCGTATTGTGGTGCAGGTGGGGGTGTCATGATGTGCCACAGTCCTGCATCGCAATCCGCTTAGCGCTTTTTGGTGTCTACCGCGCAGTGTACTGCAACACACTGCCGTTTTGTCAATTTACTTTGACACAGCAAATTTGTAAAACGTCATATAGATTTTCATACCATTGTGTGTGTTTGCTATCTAAATAATAGCGATAACATTCAAAACAGCAATAGATTGCAGGATTAATTAAGCCAATTCTGCCGATCTAGCCCACACAAATGGAATACCGCGTAGAATACCCTAATGCTACATCCAGATACTACAATCGGGGTCACCACCCTGAATGTTTCCGACTTGCCAAAGGTCACTGCGTTTTACCGTGACATCATTGGCTTACAAATCCGCGCCCAAACTGAAGCTCTCGTTGAGCTTGGCACACAGACCCGGGCAATATTACGACTCCAGCCGCTGAAGAAAGGAAAATGGGGCCGCCGTAGCCCCGGTCTATTCCATCTTGCGATCCGCTTACCTAACCGGCAAGTTTTGGCAGATTGGCTGTCTCATTACATCAAACACGACGCGCCCGGTTGGCAAGGGGCGTCTGATCATGGTGCTTCACACGCCTTATATCTGACCGATCCAGATGGCAATGGCTTAGAAATTATGATGGACTGGCCGCGTGACAAATGGCCGCGCAGTGCAGATGGGCAACCAGAGTTGTATACCGAGACATTAGATATGCGCAAATTACTATCTGAACAATCGGAAACGCCGTGGTCTGTTATGCCAGAAGAGACTGAAGTGAGCCACATTCACTTACGCGTGGCAGATCTGCCCAAAGCGCGTCTGTTCTATGTCGATTTGCTCGGCTGGGATAAGATCGCCGCCTACGGTACGGAAGCATTGTTTATTTCTGCGGGTGGCTATCACCATCACATTGGGCTCAATACGTGGGAATCACGTGGGCAACCAGACCGCACAGATACTATGTATGGTCTAGCAGAATATGAAATTTTGTATCCATCCGTAGCAGAGCGCGACCGTATTGTGGCGCAACTTACGGCAAGCGGCATTACAGTCAGTGATAACAGCGTCCGCGATCCGTTCAATAACAAGATCCTGCTGGCGACGGTATAACCCCCTTATCACTGCCCACGCCCAGAGCGTCCTAGCGATTGCGGAAAGTCCGTAGCGTTAACAGACGTTACTGAATGATCTGAACACCACTGGGCACCACGCTAACCGTTGCGCCGAGCGCTAAATCCGTTGGCACAGCCAAATCAAACTCTAAGACATGCCCGCTAGCCTCTATCCGCAAGCGGGTTGTTGCGCCCCGAAACGAAACATCTAATACCGTGCCTGTGATGCCGTCTGTTGTGCTAAGCGTTGCCGCTTCTGGCCGAATTAAGATGGTTACGCTAGCGCCTGCGTTGGCAGTCGTTGCCAGCGGCAAGTTACCAAACGGCAACTGCACCCCCTCTTCAATCACCGTGCCCGTCAAAATATTTGAGAAGCCTAAAAAGCGTGCTGCAAAGGCAGAGGCTGGCGCTTGATAAACCGCTTGCGGCGCACCGGCCTGCACAATCTCGCCCGCATTCATAATCAACATCCGATCTGAGATGGCAAAAGCTTCCTCTTGATCATGCGTGACGTAAATCGTTGTTTGCTGCAAATCGCGTAAGATTTGGCGCAACTCATCCAACAGCGTTTCTCGCAGGGCGCGGTCTAATGCGCCCAGCGGCTCGTCTAGCATGAGTAAGCGTGGCTTGGGGGCGAGTGCCCGTGCCAGCGCCACCCGCTGCTGCTCCCCGCCAGACAACGTATTGACATCACGATCATCAAATCCCGCTAAGCCAACTAAGGTCAACATTTCTGAAACGCGCGCTTGTATTTGTGGCTTAGGCTGTTTGGCCGTTTTGAGGCCAAAGGCGACGTTTTCAGCCACAGATTTGTGCGGAAACAAGGCATAGTCTTGAAACATCAGGCCAAAGTTACGCTGATGTGGGGGCACTTTTGCCAATTGCTGCCCGGCCCATTGCACGGTGCCGGTGTCAGCGGGTAATAAGCCAGCCACAATTTGTAGCAATGTCGATTTCCCACAACCGCTTGGGCCGAGTAATGTAATGATTTCACCCGCTGCAACGCTGAGCGAAATATCGCGTAGCACCTGCTTATCAGCAAACGCTTTAGAAATGGAATGGAGTTGAAGCATAGACGTTATGTTAAGTAGAGCGCAAACCCGTTATAATCCGCGGCGCAATGCAACAGAATTCTTTGTTTAGTAAGCGTATTTTTCCGGCCTGTGTCGTTCTCATGGGTCTGATTGTGGTGTTAGTCTACCAAGATTATGGAATCGCCTGGGATGAACGGGTGCAACATAAATATGGTGGCTTTGTGCTTGATTATTTTCTATCTGGCGGCACAGTTCAAGACGCTGTTGACTACAAAAACCTATTCTTATACGGTGGCATGTTCGACATGCTCATCGTCGCTGCCGGGCGCACTTTTCCGGGTGGCGAATTTGAAATCCGGCACCTCATCAACGGGCTAAGCAGCATTTTAGGCGTCATTGGCACGTATAAACTCACGCAGTATTTGTTCAATGCGCGCGCCGCCACCCTCGCTGCCATCTTGCTTTTTATAGAGCCATTTTACTTTGGCAATAGCTTCTTCAATCCTAAAGATATTCCGTTTGCCGTTGGCTACGTGTGGACCATTTACTACCTACTCAAGTCCGTGCCAGAATTACCGGCCTTATCTTGGCGGACTGGCCTCAAGCTTGGCGTCGCACTTGGGCTAACGCTTGCTATCCGCATTGGCGCAATTGCGCTGATTGGCTACATTGGGCTGGCCTTAGGGATCGCCTTAGTATTGCCACAACTCTGGCAAAGAGAACACACTGCATCGTTTGGCACCCGCTTACGGCAAGTGAGCATCGCTGGCCTTTGGATTGCTGTGCCGGCCTATCTTTTGATGCTGGCGTTTTGGCCGTATGCGCAGCAGGCCCCATTACAAAATCCGCTGTTCTCAATTCTTGAATTTTCTAACTTCAGCTACCTTGATGTCAATTTGCTAATTGCTGGGCAAATCCACCATACCAACTGGGTGCCGTGGTTTTATTTGCCGGTGTATTTCTTGGTAAAAACGTCAATTCCGCTGTTGGGATTGAGCCTACTCGGCTTAGTTCTGTTGACGTGGCAAATTCTAAAAGGGAAGCAGCTGTTGCGCGGACTGCAACTTGGCTTGCTGCTGACCGCAATGGGACTGCTGCCGTTTTACACTATTGTGTCGCAAGCGACGGTTTATGACACCATGCGCCACTTTATTTTTGAACTACCGCTAATGGCAATGTTCGCTGGCTTCGCCCTTGACTGTGCTTGGCAATGGCTTGCCGCGCAGAAGTTTAGCCCCCTCGCCAAGACGGTTAGCGTCTGTGTGCTGTTGGCCGTGGTGATTGGCGGGCAGTTGTACGCGTTAGTCAGCCTGCATCCGTATCAGTATGTGTATTACAACGCATTTGTAGGCGGCGTGCCGGGCGCAGACGGTGACTATGAAATGGAATACTGGGCAAGTTCTTACAAAGAAGGCGTTGAGATTGCTGTCGAGTTTCTAAAAGAACGCGATGGCGCGGCCTTTGCAGATAACACTTACGTGGTTGCCACTGGCTTTGCCTTTCACTCTGCGGCTTACTACCTGCCAGATAACATGACCGTTGGTGCGCCAGAGCAAGCCGATGTTGCCATTAGCTTCACGCGCTGGAACAAACACGAAGAATACGCAGGCACCACCATTGCCGAAATTCGGCGGCAAGGCGTTTTGCTAGCGGTTGTCAAAGACCTGCCCTAATCAAGGCCAACCCAGTTCAGTTAGAACTCAGCCACGTCTCCAACGCGTAGATTTTCAATCACCAAAATTCCTGCACTACAAAACAACATCAGAATGGTGCTAAGTGCTAACGCTTGGCCGTAATTTTGCGCGCCCGGTAAGCCTAAGTAACGGAAAATAGCCACGGGGATGGTGGGGAATTCTGGCCGCGAGAGAATGCTGGTTGCGCCAAATTCACCTAAAGACACGGTAAACGCGAAGGCTCCGGCCACGGCTGCGGCACGCCCCACTAGCGGCAAATCAACTTCGCGCCACACTTGCAGCGGTGATGCCCCTAAGACGGTTGCCGCTTGGCGTAAGCGCTCTTGAATGCTGCGCCACGCCGGTAACAAGCTACGCACCACAAATGGGAAGGCCACCAGCGTATGCGCCAAAGGCAGCAAAAACGGCGAGGCACGCAAATTCAACGGCGCGCGATTGAAGGCGATTACAAAGCCAAACCCTAACGTAACGGCAGACGTGCCAATTGGCAACATGATGATGGGATCAAACCAGCGTGCCATCACGCCGCGCTTGGCCAGCAGCCACGCTGTAGGAATTCCCAACGTCAGCGACATCACCACGGTAATTAGCGCGTTGCGGAGTGAGATCATGATCGTTTCGATGGGCGTGACAAAGAACGCCGCATTACGCGTATTGACCCATAACATCTGATAATACTTGAACGTAATGCCTGTGCCATCTACGCCGCGCGTTGCGCCAAGCCGATCGCCAAAGCCCACCACGGACCGCAACGCCAACGCCAACAGCGGCGCACCTAAGAAAATAATCAGGCTGCCAATAATCACTGTTGCCAGCAGGCGCAATTGCCACGTATCAAGCTTGCGCTGCGTTACAACATCAGAGCGCAATTTCAGCGGGCGGCTAACTTTTTCTGAAAGGCGTGAGTACAAAATCGTCAGCCCCAACGTTGCGCCTAACTGTAATAAAGAGAGTAAGCCAGCCAGCGGCAAATTGAAGAAGTTGACGGTTTGCCGATAGATTTCAACTTCTAGCGTGGAGTATTGCGGGCCGCCTAAAATCAGCACCACCCCAAACGAGGTGAAGTCAAAGATAAAAATTAGCAGCGCCGCAGAAAGGATGGCCGGGGCCAGCAGCGGAAAGGTAACCTCGCGGAACACAACCCAGCGTGATGCCCCAAGTAACTGTGCGGCTTGCGCTAAGCGTGGGTCTAATCTGCGCCAAAAATCTCCGACCAAGCGCACAACGATGGTCAAGTTATAAAAAATGTGGGCGATCAGAATTGCCCATAAGGTATTGAGAATATTGATTGGCGGCGCGGTTGCGCCAAACCACTCCATTGCGCCTAAGTTGAGCCAACCGCGTGGACCAAGCAGCGCATTGAAGCCGGTTGCCACAACAACTGTAGGCATCACAAACGGAATGGCAGTCAGCGCCCGCAGCAGGGCTTTGCCACGGAAATCAAACCGAGCAACCAGCCATGCGGCGGGTAAGCCAGCAATCAACGTGAGCACGGTTGAAACGACGGCTTGCCACACAGTAAAGCGCAGCACCTTTTGCAGATAGGCACTGCTAATCAGCTTCGCTATTGCATCGCCAATGCCGCCATCGGCAAAGCTAACGACAAAAATTCGACCCAGTGGGTAAAAATAAAAAAGCCCTAAGAATGCTAAAGGTAGCACCCAAAGGGCTTGTGGCGACGTCAGACGCGAGAGCAGAGTAACGCGGAAAGAGTGCGTTTCGGTGGTCTTTTTAGGGCTCTGAAACATGCTCTTGGTCTCTGCTCTCTATAACTACGGGGTTAGCGCAGCATTAAGTCGGTCCATTCTTCAATCCAGTTTTCGCGGTTTGCGGCGATATCGGCTGGGCTGACGAATGCTGGTTGCTCAGGAATACTTGCATATTCTACAAAAGCGTCTGGCAAGGTGGCGTTGACATTCACTGGGAATACAAACATTTGCATTGGAATGTCTTCTTGGAAGGTTGGGCTAAGCATGAATTCAATGAACTTTGTGCCCAAGTTTGGTGCAGCAGCATTGGCTAACACGCCTGCAAATTCAACTTGGCGGAAGCAGGTATCTGGTGCTACAACGGCAGCGGTTGGCGCTTCGCTAACGGGTGGGTCTGCAAATAACACTTCGGCTGGTGGGCTAGAGGCGTAAGACACAACCAATGGATAGTTGCCACCACCGCCAACGGTGAAGTCACCCCAGTAGGCGCTTTCCCAGTCTTCAGCAATTTTTACGCCGTTATCTTTGAGGGCTGCCCAGAAGTCTAGGTAACCGTCTGGACCGTAATGCCCAATGGTTGCCAACAAGAATGCCAAGCCCGGTGAAGAGGACGCTGGATTTTGTACAACCAACAAGTTTGCATATTCTGGTTTGATCAGATCGTCTAGTGAGGTTGGCATGGCAAGGCCGTTGTCTGCCAAATAGCCTAGATCAACGTTCAAGCAAACGTCGCCATAATCAATGGCAACAACACGGCCTGCATCATCTAGCTGATAGTCAGCAGCGGCGCTTGCATCGCCGGTGAATTCAACAAAGATATCTTCGTCTAGACCGCGCGTGAGCAAGGTATTATCAATACCGTATAGCACGTCTGCAACTGGCGCTTCCTTATTGAGGATCGCTTGGTTGACCATGGTGCCAGCATCGCCAGATTGGACGATGACAACGCTAACGCCATTGGCTTCTTCAAATTGTTCAATGATGCCTTCAGAGACAGCAAATGAGTCGTGCGTCATCACGCGTAATTCATTTGGCTCTTCAACTGGACGACCGCCACAGGCAGCCACGCTGATTGCAGCCAGCAATAGCAGTGCAAAAGTAACTAATTTTTTCATTTTTTTGATCTCCATTCTTTTTTTGCGATAGTTGGCGCGCAACATTACCGCATTACAATACACAGCAAGCGCCCGCTACTAAAGTGGACTGTTGCTGTGGACTTTACAAATTCATTGCTGATAGACCACGTGCTGCCAAGGGTCAATGTCACGGCGTCTAGCGGCCACTTCACCCCAGCAATACTGACATCATGCACTTCAGCCGACATTGGCACTAGTGAAATTACCGTTCCAGCGCTGCCGGTGAAGGCATATTCACGGCCGGGATGCAGCACATATAGCGTCTGGTCAACATCAACTAAGCAAACATTGAGCGTTGCATAGCGTGGTTGCAGTGCCAGCAAAATGTTGGCTAATGTCTGATCCCAGCGGCCGCCAAAGGCTGCGGCCAGCGTGATCTCTGTCAATTGCTGGGCAACCGCATACTCTAAAGCAATTTCAAGATCCGTTTGATCTTTTTCAACCGGAAATTGATAAGTTGCAACCGCAGCCGAGCGTAACGCCGCATCTACTGAGTCTAGATCGCCAAGCAACACATCTGGCACCACACCATGCCGGTGTAAATGGTTCAGCCCGCCGTCAACTGCAATCACAACGGTGTGTTTGGCAGCTAAAGCGGCCAGATCTAAGTTCGGTGCACAGACGCCGTTGACAACAAGTAGAGCATTCATTTCGCTATGGTTTCGCAATTGCGGTGCTAGGTCTTAACAAAAAACGCCGCTCTCGATGCTCTCGAAAACGGCGAATACGTGTCAGGCGTTATTCTCCCTTCGCCGGCATTATCCGGAGCAGGTTCATCGGGTCGCAGGTTCAATTCCCTGCCTCTCAGCCCAGACAACTGGGCTCCCCTCATTCGGTCTATCTATTTATGCAAGCATTGTAGCGCCCAGACTGCGTTGCTGCAAGTCTAAACACAATCTCAATTGACTCCAAATCCGACTCTAACGTAATATAAAGGGGATGAATTACAAGGTTTTGGTCGTTGAACCGGATAGCGGTTTCTCTGCACTAATCAGCGAAATGCTGCCAGCCGACTCGCAATTCTCAATCCAACCGATTGAGACCGGACGCGAGGCGCTAGTTCATGCTGCCCAAACCCCACCAGATTTAGTCATTGTAGACACGCTAATTTCAGACATGAAGCTCAGCGATTTGATTGTTGGCATGCGGGTGCGCAACCCTATTTTGCCAATGATGCTTATCCCTGCGTTTGGGTCTGAACTGCCCGTTGTGGCGAAAGGCTTAGACATCCAAGGGGTGTTGCCAAAGCCATTCTTCCCGCCAGATCTTGAAAACTTATTGCACGCTGCCCTGAAGGGCCAAGTTGGTGATAACACCGGCGAGTTGAAGATTCCAGACTCAACTGCCAAGGTTATGCCACCGGCTAGCTTGCCGCAAACAAGCGCAACGCTTGCCAATTTGAATGATGATGCGCCTGAGTGGTTACGCAACCGTGACCGCGCAGCCCAATACCTCATTCAACTGTCCCTTGAATCTGGGGCGATGGCCACCATGTTGACGCGTGGCACACAGCGCTACGCCTACGCCGGGCAATTTAGCAAAGAAGAAGCCGATACCATCACAACGATGGTGTACGACTATTGGAAGCGCAACGCGGATAACCAGCGTGGCAATCTGATGCGAATCTTCACGCTTAACGGCGATGCGGAGTATATGCTCAATGTCACAAAGGTGACGGATGGCGTTTTGCTTTCGATTATTGTTGATGCCAACACGCCATTTAGTGAAGTTCGCAAACAATCCCGCAAGGTGATTGATGGCTTACAAAAGCCACCAGCACCTGATAGCGGTAGTGCTTCAGAAAAATCTAAACCTGCTAATAACGATGCGTATTCGCCAACGCGCGATCAAGCCGCCCGCACGCCTAACCTGCCAGCGGTGCAAAAAACTGCAACAGAGCCTATCGTTAGCAAGGTCTCAACCGATGTAATGGAGCCACCTGCGCAAGATATTGCAGAGGTGATTGAGCCTGTTACCGTTGAGCCCGTTGCGGCCGCAGCACCTGCCCAACCAGCCATGTCAACAGAGAACGCCCCGCGCAAAGGCACCAGTCCTTTAGACCTTGGCCTACAGCGGCAGATTTATCGCACTCCGCACGGCCTGTATGCACTGACCTATACCTTTATCTGGTTACCAAAGCGACCTGATGTTGAACTCAAGGGTGATGTGGTTGAACACATCTCTAGCTGGGTCAAAAATCTTGCGTTGGCATACGACTGGCGCGTTGAGCAACTTGATGTGCAAGCCCGCTATGTGCAATTGGTGATTGCTTGCTCGCCGGGTGATGCGCCAGAACAAGTGATTAGCGTGATGATGGATAAAACCTCAGAAACCATTCTGAATGAGTTCCCGCGCCATCGTGAAACGCACCTTGCGGGTCGTTTTTGGGCACCGGGTTACCTTGTTCAAACGCCGGGTCATTTACTCGCTGCCAAAGACGTTGAAGCTTACATTGCCTATCAACGTGGCGAGCAAGGCCTAACGCTGTAATCAGCCCCCTGTTACATCAAAATACCGAATAGATGTGCTAAACTCCGCTAGGAGTTGTTGCCGTTTAACCAGTGTTACTGTCACGACGTTTGCGAACATTAGCGGCGCAATTTCTAATAACAATCACGTCACTTAAATTCAACGATACACGTCTCGCTAAACATAATCCCCCAAAGAATTGAACAAAACGGCGGGTTTCTACATCTGCCACCGCTTTGGGCTGCCTAGACGTGCACAGTTACGCTTAACTAGAAAATATCCAATGAAAAAGCTCTTTCTCATCGATGGCCACGCCCTTGCTTACCGCACCTACTTCGCGCTGACTGGCGCTGGTGGCAACGCAGACCGCTGGGTTACGCGCAACGGCGAACCTACCGCTGGCACCTTTGGCTTTACCTCAGTAATGCTGCGCTTGATTGAGAACGAGCGCCCCGATTATTTGGCCGTAAGCTTTGATCTTGGCAAAACCTTTCGGGATGAATTGTTTACCGAATACAAAGGCACGCGCGAAAAAATGCCAGACGATCTGCGCACCCAAATTCAGCGCATCAATGAGGTGGTTGAAGCCTTCAATATCCCCATTTTTACGCGTGAAAATTACGAAGCAGATGACGTGCTCGGGTCACTCAGCCGCATTGCAGCAGCGCAAGGCGTGCACACCATTATTCTGACGGGTGATCGGGATCTGTTGCAGTTGGTTAATGATGATGTCACAATTCGGCTCTCTGGCCGTAAATTGTCCGAGTCAAAGGACTGGCGTGATGAAGACGTGACGGCCAAGTATGGCATTCGCGTCGATCAATTTATTGATTGGAAAGCCCTCGTTGGCGATACTTCAGATAACATCCCCGGCGTGCGTGGCGTTGGGGAGAAGACGGCACTCAAGCTGCTCACTGCCTATGACACGCTCGATGGCATTTATGAACACCTCGCTGAAATCAAAGGCGCGAACAATCGCAAGCTGACCGAAGGGCGTGAAAACGCCTACCTATCGCAAAAGCTCGCCACCATTGTGACCGACCTTGATATCGATTTTGATCTCGAAGCTTGCCGCGCGCCTCAGCTAGGTCCAGATGCAAATTTTGACCGCGTAAAAGTCGCCGACATGTTCCGTGAGCTTGAGTTCCGGACACTCACCACAAAGTTTGTTGAACTATTTGAGCCGCAACAACTACACGTGCCAGAAAGCGGTGATCAAATGTCGATGTTTGCTGCGCCAAGCACCGCCGAAACCGCCGCCGCACCAGCCGATCCGGAGCCAACTGCCGCGCCAACAGAAACGATTATCGTCAACACAGATGCCGCGCTGGCTGCGTTAGTAAACGTGCTGAATGGCGCTGAGATCATCTCTTTTGATACTGAAACCACCAGCGTTGACCAAATGCAGGCCGACCTAGTTGGGATTGCTTTGGCAGTCAAAGCGGGCGAAGGCTATTACATTCCCGTTGGGCATCAGCCAGAAATGGCCGCTGAGGGTCAGCTCGCGCTTCAGACAGTGCTTGAGGCAATTCGCCCAGCGCTTACAAACCCAGCCATTCAAAAAGTTGCCCACAATGCCAAATACGACTTTGTCATGCTAGAACGCTACGGTATCACCGTGGCACCGCTTAGCTTTGACACGATGTTAGGTGAATTCTTAGCCGAACCGGCCTCGCGCAACTTAGGCTTGAAAAACCTCGCGTGGCATCGGCTCAGTATTGAAATGACGCCCATCAAAGAGCTGATTGGCACTGGCAAAAAGCAAATTACAATGGATCGCGTGCAAGTCTCTGCGGCCGCACCCTATGCAGTTGCCGATGTTGATATGACCTTGCGACTGGTAGAAGAGCTGCGGCCAGAACTAAAAGAAAAAGGGGCAACCTCTTTACTTACTGATATTGAAATGCCGCTCGTGCCAATTTTGGCAGATATGGAAATGAACGGCATCATGCTAGATAGTGATTTTCTAATTGGCATGTCCGCTGAGTTGCGCACGCAGTTAGACAGCTTGATTGCCGAAATTCACGAGGCCGTTGGCTATGTGTTCAATATCAACTCAACCCAACAGCTGAGTAAGGCCCTGTACACAGACCTTGAAATTATCCCGCCTAGAGGCACTAAAAAGCTGGCGTCAGGGGGCTATTCCACTGCGGCTAGCGTACTTGCTGACTTGGCAGAAGAACATCCGGTGGTTGCCAAGATTATGGAACACCGCGAGCTTTCTAAGCTGCGTTCAACCTATTTAGAGGCGCTGCCCAAGGCGGTCAATCCCAACACTGGGCGCATTCACACCAACTTCAATCAAGCGGGCACGGTTACCGGTCGCATTGCGTCTTCAGACCCGAACTTGCAAAACATCCCCATGCGCACGGCGTTAGGGCGTAAAGTGCGACGCGGCTTTGTTGCGCCAGCAGGCTATCGCTTAGTTGCGCTTGACTATTCGCAAATTGAATTACGCGTTGCCGCCCACATGGCCGACGATGAGTTTATGAAAGCCGCTTTTCACGAAGGGCAAGACATTCACACCTCAACTGCCGCTGCGGTGTTCAATGTGAAAGACCTAGCCGATGTTGACCGTGACCAACGCCGTAAAGCGAAGGCCATCAATTTTGGCTTACTGTATGGCATGGGGGCGTTCCGGCTCTCGCGTGAAACCGGCGTAACGCTTGGGGAAGCCGAGGAGTTTGTCGAGGCCTACTTTGCGCGCATTCCGGGCATCAAAAAGTACCTAGACGGCACCATTGAACACGCCCAAGACACCGGCTATGTGGAAACATTACTTGGGCGGCGGCGTTACTTCCCAATTTTGCTACGCGAAGCAAGCACGTTTCAAGACCGTCAGTCACGCTTACGCGCCGAACGCGAGGCTATCAACGCGCCAATTCAAGGTACAGCCGCCGATATCATGAAGCTGGCTATGTTGGAGTTAGGCAAAACGTTGCCGGTCAAGTTCCCAACCGCAAAAATGCTGCTGCAAGTGCACGATGAATTGGTCTTTGAATGCCCTGAAGATCAGGTTGCAGACTTGGTCAATTTCGTAAGACCCGTGATGGAAAACGCGTTTGCGCTGGCTGTACCAATCAAAGTTGACGCAAAAGCCGGCCAAAACTGGGAAGAAATGGAAAGTATTTAGCAGCACTTCATTATCTGCAAAACAAAAGGCTGTAACGGCACTCTGACAGTACTGTTACAGCCTTTTGTATTTAATATCTAACGACGCTTGATAAATTTTCGCGACGCCTAACTAACCTGAGTGCTGGATAACGCAATGCGTTGCCATGTGATCTATAAAGCGTCTCTTATACGCAGTAAGGCCACCCTGGCCTGGCGATGTAAACATAATCCTAATTTGCTTCTGTTAATTTCACCGAGACCAAGGTGGTCTCTTCTGCAATAGACCGAAAAAAGCAAGCGGATTTGGCTCTCTTATCCAGAATTGAGGTTAACTACGTAAATTGCATGGCGTGCAGCTTCGCGTAAAGGCCATTTGCCGCAAGTAGCTCTGTATGCGTGCCTTGTTCGCTGAGGGCGCCGCCTTCCAACACTAAGATTGCATCGGCGTTGACAATTGTGCTAAGCCGATGCGCAATTACAAACGACGTGCGTCCGGCCATCAGGCGGTCTAGCGCGTCTTGGACAAGCTGCTCACTTTCACTGTCTAATGATGAGGTAGCTTCATCTAAGATGAGAATGCGCGGATCTTTGAGCAAGGCACGCGCAATTGAAACGCGCTGTCGTTGCCCCCCGCTAAGCTTCACGCCGCGCTCGCCTACTAACGTATCATAGCCATCTGGCAGTTCTTGCGTAATAAATGTATGCGCATTGGCGGCTTGTGCGGCGGCTTCAATTTCGGCATCGGTTGCGTCTAATTTGCCATAGCGGATATTGGCGCGCACGGTATCTGAGAATAGCGTTGTTTCTTGCGGCACGATGCCAATTTGGTCGCGCAGGCTGGCCACTTTGACGTCGCGAATATCATGCCCATCGATGACAATTGCACCTGACCCAACATCATAAAAGCGAGGGATGAGATTAACCAAGGTTGATTTACCAGCGCCACTCGGCCCGACTAGCGCAATAACTTGCCCCGCGTTGGCCGTAAAGTTGACCCCTTTTAGAATTGAGGCGTGTGAAACATAATCAAAATCTACCGCCTGAAATGCAACATTTCCGGTAATGGGCGGTAATGCCAGCGCGTGTGGCGCGTCTGCAATATCTGCCTGCGTGTCTAATAATTCAAATAGCTTTTCTGTAGCCCCAATTGCCGCTTGAAACTGGGAGTACAGCCCGCTAAGCGAGGCCACCGGGGTTGAAATAAGCAGCGTGTAAAACAGGTAAGCAACTAATTCCCCAATGCTTAGCACGCCGCCAATCACTTGCCGACTGCCAACCCAAAATGCCAGCGTAAGCGAGGTGAATGCAATTAGGCCAATAATGGGCGAGAGTTGGGCCCTGATTTTGTCGCGCCGTAATGCTGCGTCAAACACGGCGTTGATGCGGTCTGTAAACCGCTGCCGCTCATAGCCTTCGCGGGCAAACGACTTAACCATCCGCACGCCGGAGATTGTTTCTTCAATCACGTTGGCAACTTCTGCTAACTCATCTTGCGCCTCTTTTGAATTGCTGCGGATTTTGCGGCCTAACCTTGAAATAGAAAGCCCCACTAAAGGCATCATAATCAAAATAAGCAGGGTTAGTTGCCAATTAAGGTAGAACAGCAGAGCCGCAGCGCCAACTAGCGTTAGCACTTGGCGAATCAGTTGCAGGATGTCATCGGTAATGGCGCGTTGTAATAATGTCACGTCGCTAGTGAGCCGTGACACCAATTCACCGGTGCGGTTGTCTGCAAAGTAACGCAGCGAAAGCGACTGAAGATGCGTGTAGATTTGCAGCCGAATATCACGAATGACGCGTGAGCTAATGAACGCCATCTGAATAATATGCGTATAACTCGCGATGGCTTGCACCATAAACAGCGCTAACAGTCCGCCCGCTAGCCAGTTGAGCACAACGATGTCGCCCGCAGAGAGCACATCATCTACTAAGCGCTGGACAACTAATGGAAATATTAGGCTGATTGAGGCTTGGACTAAGTAAGCAACACCGGCAATCGATAAACGGCCGGTATAGGGGCGTACATAACGCAATAAGCGCTTGTAAACGGTAAAGGTATCGCTTTGAAAGAAGGTTGCCATAGATGGCGAACGTTGGGCTGCATAGGTGCTACAACCCAACGTATTGGCCGTTGTGATTAGGAGGCGTGTTGAATAACCGGAGCGCTCAGTTTGCAGTCTGGCGAGAACAGTTGCACGTATCCCATAATGCGGCGGAGATGGCGGCGCACACGATCCACACCAATGCCGCCTGGGGCATAAGTGAAATACATCAGATTGGTGGTTTCTGGCGTGATGAGGGTGCGTTGGTCTGGCCCGTGCAAAATGCTAGAGACAATCCCGCCTTTATCTACTAGGTACATATCATTCTTCTTGATAGTTTTGACAGCGCCACTGGCGGTAACGTAGGTTTCTTCCCCTAGCCCAACATCAATTGAATACGGTGGCTGGCATTTGTCTAGATCGTGAGCAGCGGTTAATAGTTGGTCTTCTAGCTCTGCCATGAACATGGCTTCTACCAGCGCAGAACTGCTAGAAATGGGCTTGCCTTTGTGCACTACAGACTCAAACTGACCCAGTACGTGGTAAGTCTTATCGTAAATGCCGTAGTACTGCGAATAGTTAAAGAAGGCTTGTTGCCGCAGCAGCGTAGCGCGATCCATTTCGCCGTACTTTTTACGCAGTTCGGCTTCTACTTCGCGTTTGCGGGCGTCTAATGCCGGATGGCTCTTAGGATTTGTGACATTTCTAATAATCACTTGCCCCACTACTGCGCCTGGCCAAGCTTCTGTCCAGCGTGGAGATTGAAATAAATAGTGCATGGGAATTACCTCATTTATGGCTAGGGTTTGGCAAATACCAAGCAAAGCAAACGGCTTTGCAACCTTATAACCATGAAAGTTAGAGTCTAGTGCCTTTAATTAAATTCGGCAAACAATCGATTCACTTAATTTTATCTATATGCAGAAAATTTTGCAGATTTGCTACAGTAGTTACAACGCACGTAACAACAGCCGATTGCAATATATTCAAACTTTGAAGCAATTTCGGCATTAGAAAAGGATTTCATCCCCTTGTGATGATCCACTACTAATAAAAAACGAGGTAACCATTATGCATACATCTTTTATCTACTCAACATAGCCAAGGTTAGTATAACCAATCACGCTACGCACGTAGCGTCAGTTTACACGTAACCTACTGCGCCGTTTGCTACTAGGAGTATTAGCAAGCGCCGCAACCCACACTATGAAGACTTTGACTATGTTAGATCAAGATGACCGTTTCAATATTGTCGAGTTGAGTGAATCGTATGAAGACGATCGTTGGTTTCAGAAGCTTACTAAGTCTGTAATTGATATGAAAACTGGGGCAACAATGGCTGCTGTTATTGGCATTGCTGCCATTGCGCTGCCACAGTTTGTCAAAGACACCAGCACACTACAACTTATTTATGGAGTAGCAATACTTATTATCGGAATTAGCCTAATTTCCAGCTTGTTATATAAGCGCAACTGGTTTGGAATGACGGCCAACGTTTCTGTGAGTTCGCCGGTTGCAACCGGTATTGCAGAAACACCTGCCACACGTGGCGTAAAAATTGGGCAACTTATCAAGACAGATAAGCTCAGCCCAGAACCCTATCTCAAGCGTCTTATTCAGACGTTGCCAGGGACTGTTATCCGCATTGACCGCGATCGCAGCCGCATTGCAATTGAGAAAGATTACGGCTTGCCGATTGACTCAATCATCAGCGAACTGCAATTGATTGGTGCTGGCGCAACAGAGCAGCAAAGTCCACTATGGAATTTGCACCAAGCAATTGAAGACACGTTTGAAAGCGGTCGCTCACACCGGGCGCGCTTCAACCTTACCCGTGATGGGCGTCGCTTATTATTAGATGCACGCTGCATACCAGGCAATAACAAATCGCTTTGGGTGTTGCTAAAAGACATTGAAAAGCAAGCCGAGATGATCCCAATTACAGGGCTAAACGAGCGCCGGTTTTAGGCAACCCTACAAATAAAGAATTTGGTTTTTTATAGCGTATTGTATTGATGTGTAATGGTATATAAATTTGAGTGCTGTAATGGTAACGCTATAAAGAACGGAAACGAAGACAAAATGTCTTCGTTTTTTGTTTAAATCGGCGTCAGAAGTTTTGTTTGGCTGAATTCAAATTTTACGAACTAGTGAAGATGTGCCTTTTTGGGCACTATCAGTATCAAATATTATTGAATTTTGATTAAGTTGCGAATCGGTATATTATGAGTACGCTAGCTTAACTTCAAGTTTGATGACAGCTAAAGATTGCAGTGAATATATTTGTATCCTTATTCCGTAAGCAGCATATCCCCCCGATAAATGCACTCACTAACAGTGAAGAGATGCCTAAAAAGGTATTGACTGTTTTCTTGTTAGTGATGTCTGCACTACAGATTCCAAATGTAGTGTTCGGTGTACTGAATCGCGGTATCTGGGCCCCCTTTACAATCGCGAGCACTGTTGCCATTTGCTTAACGCTCGCGCTCTACTTTCTCTCTAAAACGCCATACTATCGCTGGGCCGCAATTGCTGTTATTGGGCTGTTTATGGTGTTTCCGGCATCGATTGTTGGCGATGCCAATGCCAATATAATTTTTTGTTTTTGGTTGCTTGTGCCCATTGTGCTAGCGGCAATCTTTTTTCGCCCGATTCAAACATTTCTCGTATTGGGATTGGTTCTATGTGAATTAGTGCTACTTTCGGCTGGCACGAATACGTTCCCAGTTGAAGAGCTACCGCTGATCGCTTCTATATTTACAGTTGTTGGGGCAATTGTGGTGTGCTACTCAATGCTGCGGAAACGTGACGTGACGCAGATCCTCGCGCAGGCAAAAGAGTTAGAACAACGCCAGCGGAACTTAAGAGCGGCGAATCTAACGCTAGAAGCCCAAATCAGCGACCGGACTGTGGAATTAACAGAAGCAAACGACGCACTGATGCGGCGTGACCAATATCTATCGGATATTTTGGCGGCCTTACCGGATGCGATTATTGAAGTTACAGAAGACTTTACTGAAATCGATTTTCATGAAAATGAAAACGTGCCGCTTTACGCCATCGTTGACGCACTATATCGCATTGGCAATGGCGAGTGGCTTGATCTTGATACGATAATGCCGCTTTACAATGCGATTGATTTAGCGTTCTCAAGCCGCATTGCGCAACACGTTGAGTTTGATATTGATAAAGAAACTTTTTCTGCCTCTTGTGTACTTGCCCACCGCAGTAAGGTTCTGATTGTTATTCGCAATATTAGCCGCCAACAAAAAATTGAATCCTATTTACAAACGGCACAGCAGCAAGAAAGTATTAGCGTATTGGCTGGCGGTATTGGGCATGATCTCAACAACTTACTGCTGGCAATTATTACGCAGTCAGCCTTGGCAAGCCGTAAACTAGACGCGAATAGTAAAGCACGCAAACATGTGGATCGGGTGCAAAGCTCTGGGCAGTCTGCCAAGATTTTGACACGCCAGCTAATGGCCTATTCTCGCAATGAAAAGCTGGAGCGCCGTCAGCTCAACCTCAATACGCTTGTGAACGCTAATTTAGAGATGTTTCACACCACAATCGGAAAAGAAGCAGAGCTGATTGTAGATTTGGCACCAGCAATGCCAGATATTACTGCGAACGAAGCGCAACTGCAGCAAATTGTGATGAACTTGCTCATCAACTCAATGCAGGCGTTGGACGGACATGGCGAAATCCGCATCAAGACGGGCGTAAAAAGAGCTTCAGGCACAACCGATCACCTGGTTCCAATTATTGATGGCACGCTAAGCCCAGGGAATTACTGCTATCTCGTTGTAGAGGACACCGGGGTTGGAATGGATCAGGAGACGGCCGAGCGAATTTTTGAGCCGTTCTTTACAACAAAACTCACCGGAACCGGATTGGGGCTTTCAGCAACGCTGCGGATCTTGCGCGAACATGGTGGCAACATCGGGCTCAAAACAGCGCTTGGCGAAGGAACGACCTTTTATCTTTACCTGCCTGCCATCCTAAATGAAACTGGCGAACTGGCAACGGTTGCGCGCTAACACCGCAAGCAAAACTATTGCATTGCTTGTAACAATAAAACCGCAAGCTATACTTAATGTACTGGCCTGGTTCTTGCAATATACTAATATCGTAACAGTTCTTCAAGCGGTCAGACATTTTCATATCATCGGATGGTTTTTTGCCACCAACGCTGGGTCCTCTGACCCGCTCCGATACTGTTACAGCGCTTATTAGTGCCTGCGAAATTATTATCGCGGGCACTTTTTATTTAAGGCGGGTCTTCGCTAAAGTAAGCTGAGTTTCTATACTGATTTTCAATACAGGCGCTAGAAAGAGCAGGCGCAATTATTAGCGCCATAGATTATTCAGTACTAAAAAATGTAAGAGATTGCCTAATAATAACTGTCACGCAGCATATTTGGCGATAACATGAACACAGCTACACAATGTTTTTGCGTGCTTTAGCAGGTTGCTTGATGCGCGGCTGAATTACCTTATGGTGTTATTTCTTTTTTACAATTAGTAGAAAAAAATTGAACCTTTATAACCCTGAGTAAGCACACGCAGTATATAAACAAAAGGTTATAAGAAGTTAAGTGAATTCAATTAACACAAGTAATTCGTGTCCTGATACAATGTATGGTGTCAATATAACGTAGAAGCCGCGTTCAACTTAACTTTTTGCGGAAAATTACTATGTTCTACGTTCTCACCTTTGGTAGTTTTAATACAATTGCCTACAAGTGTGTAGCTTTAGAGGGCAGCTATGCAATTTTTTCAGACATCGTGTATATTTACGTAAGCAGATTTATGACTTTTTAATTCGTAAACTGCATATCATAAGTATTATTTAGAGACAACATTATGGATACTAATCAAGACGTAGCTATGGCTACTAATGAAGCGCCTAAGAATCTAGAAGACTTCGCGGGCCTTCCATTTGAATTAAAAGATTGGCGCGAAGAGCGTCGTTTTAAGGCTTGGAAACTTCGTGAAGCAGGTTGGAAACAAAGCGACATTGCCCGCGAACTTGGCGTTAGCCAAGCTGCTGTAAGCCGCTGGATGAAATCTGCCGGTGACGGTGGCGTGAAATCTTTGCGCTCACAAGCAAATAAGCGTTCCTCACTAGATGTTATTCACATTCCCCGCTTAGCAGAATGCATCAACTTCGGCCCAGTTGCATTTGGATTTACAGATGACCAATGGACACGAGACCGTTTTATTTGGTTACTGAAAAACAAGTTTGACGTTGAAATCTGGGAAGAATGAATAAACTGTAACGAGTTTAGTTTTGAATTTCTTAAAAACACCTGCTACGGCAGGTGTTTTTATTTAATCATGAGGTACAATATAGTTCACTAAAAGCATATAAGTACAATGTTTACTAACACACTATTTAAGTAACATTGCTTTTATTGCAATAAGAAGCCATATTAGAGCCAACTGTGTTATACGCAACACAGCATCAACACTAACTACAAAACAACTTAGTGTACCCATACAGCTTATGTTTACAAATAAGTTGCATTGAGTGACGCCTTAAGTAATACAAGTAGGAAGAAGTTATCAAGACTGGTCAAAGGGGGATGCAATGCCAAAAGACCATGAAGAGAATGAATCCAAAAGACTAGAATCTGAGCGTTCTATTATTTCACCAGATGATGAACTAGGAAATAGAAGACTACGCGCTTGGCAACTGCAACAAAAAGGGCTTACGTATCGTGAAATCGCAAAACTATTGGGGGTATCTGCTAGCACGGTAAGTAAATGGATAAAGCTAGGCCGTGAAGGTGGCATTGAGGCCTTACGCTCAAGTGATTACAAACAAGTATTAACAGTTGCACAACTTATGATACTTGCCAAAGATTTAGACCAAGGGGCACTTGCATTTGGGTTTCCAGATGATGAGTGGACAGCTGAACGTTTTAACTGGTTGGTAAAACATCGTTTTAATATTGAATAGACTTTCTATTTTCAATATTCGTTGATATATTTTTTCACAATACATAGGCTGCAAAAACTACTGTTAGACAAAGATTTTTTGCATTCGCCACGTTTTAAGCTAATTTTTGTGACATTTTCCGAAATTCGGTGACTATATACATAAGACATGGCAAAACCCACATCGCTTAGCAAGACATTAAGCATGTGTCAGTCTGTTGAAATTACCATTTAGCATCAGAGAAGAAGATGATCCCCAATTTGAATTCCGAAGTAACCTTAGATCTCTCAGGAGAGAGAGACAGTTCATTAACACTATCATTTACCCCAAATGTTGGGACGCTAAGTGATCGTGAACTAATCTTGTTTTGCCAACGGTCTAATATTCTACAATCGCAAAAAAATCTTTATTTTGAAGAGATTTATCAACGGTTCTACACCAATGTGCGCAGCGTTTGCCGCCGCATGATGCGCCATGACCAATTGATCGAAGAAGCTATTCAAGAAGTATTCTTGCGTGTGTATACCCGCATTAGCCAATTTTCATTTCAAGCTGAATTCACCACATGGTTGCATCGCATTAGCGTAAACACCTGCTTGAATTACCTGCGCAAACTTAATAAACAAGTCGAAGCCACAGACTGGGAACTGCGTGACGATCAAATCGATATGCGCTATCGGTCACCATCTGTTGAGCAAGAGTTCTTTACACGAGAACGTACAACGCGGATTGCATCAGCAGTAGATAATTTGCACCCAAGTCAGCAAGAAATTTTTAGACTGCGTTACTATCACAAAATGCCCTATTCTGATATTTCAGACAAGCTAGGCATTTCTGTCAGTGCTGCAAAAATGCGCTTCACACGAGCTAGGGATTCGCTAAAAATCCACCTCTCGCGTGATTTGCTGCCTGGGCATATTGAAAACTAAA
>JAHDBW010000304.1 GCA_020630175.1 Anaerolineales bacterium | reverse complement strand
GCTAAGACTGTGACTGGATCTTCACCTTGCACCACAACGTCTAGGCCAGTGGCGATCACGGCATCGACCAAGATTGTGAAGGTCTCATCTGCCATGGCGATGTCGCCGACGGTTTGGTCAGCTGCGGCTAATGCTTCGGCAATTGAAGGTGGAATAAGCACCGTATCAATCACGTGGATAATGCCGTTTGACCCTTCGATGTCCGCTGCGACGACGGTTGCATCATTGATCATGACGGTGTCACCATCGACGGTGATGTCAAAGGTTTCGCCTAATACAGACGTACCTTGGGCCATGCCCGCTACATCTTTCGCTGGCACACGCCCGGCAACCACGTGGTAGCTCAGAATGTCGCGCAGTTGGTCTTCAGTCAGGCTTTCAAGCAAGCCGTCTGGTAAGGCGTTGAAGGCATCGTTAGTTGGTGCTAGCACCGTGACTGGATCATCGCCTTGCACCACAACGTCTAAGCCGGTGGCAATTACAGCGTCAACCAAAATGGTGAAGCTATCGTCTGCCATGGCAATGTCGCCAACGGTTGGCATTTCAACCACTTCCGTTGGGGTTGGGTCTGGCATTGCGGTTGGTGGCGCTGGTTCTGGTGTTGGTTCTACAACTGTACTGCCACAGGCGGCAGCAAATACCCCGACAAGAATTGCCATCAGTATTGTCATAAATCGTTTTGTGTTCATCTATCATGCTCCTAATTTCGTACAAGTTTGTAAGTAACGCTGCCCATTGAATGTTGTGTGTCAGCAGCGTGTTACTTGTGATTACGAGGCGCATGGCAAGTTGCATTTGTAATTTATGGACGATTTATGTGTTGCTTAGGCGGCGCTCATATTGGATGTTGCGCCCTGCACTGCACGCTTCCATCTAATGGGCAAACAAAAGTGCGTACTGAAAGATGAGTGCCAAATGAGCCAACAGATCGTTTATGGCGCTATATCACAAAAAGTAAGTACGCAATCCAGCGCTAGAGGCGATAGAGTTAATGCCGCACCATAAATAAAGACAACATACGCATCAATTTCAAATGAATGCAATGCAAAACGAATGTTGGTACGTATCCCTAGATACAACGTTGCAATGCGCAATCAAAATGGAGAATCAATGGACTTATCACAACAAAGTGATGAAGCCCTGATGTTGGCAGTCACAAACAAGCGCGAATCCGCGTTGAGCGAACTTTATGATCGGCACGCCGCCACAGTTTTAGGCGTGGTGTATCGTATTGTTGGTGATCGGGCCGTTGCGGAAGAAGTTCTGCAAGAGGCCTTCTGGCGGATTTGGAACAACGCTGACAAGTTTGATAGCACCCAAGGCAAATTCACCACGTGGATGTTTAGCATCGCACGGCGGCATGCCATCGATGTCTATCGCAAACAACAGGTCAGACCGCAGCTTGCAGACAGTGCCAATCAGGACGATCAATTAGCACAAGTAGCAGACGAAATGAATGTCAGTCAGACCGCGTCAAGTAATATAGAGGCAGATCAAATTCGCAACGCCGTCGCCGCCCTCCCTACCGATCAACGGCAAGTCTTGGAAATGGCCTATTTCCAAGGGAAAACGCGGCGCGAAATTGCCAAAGAAACCAACATTCCGTTAGGCACAATCCATACGCGGGCCAGGTTAGGATTGCAACGGTTACAAAAACTGCTCGTTGAGCAAGGGGTCAGCTATGAACGCTAACAATTTCAATATTGAAGACTTGCTGCCCTTCTATGCAATGGATGCCGTGACCGATGAAGAGCGCGCATTTGTTGATGCTTATTTAGAAACACATCCCGCAGCTCGGGCTGAGTTAGCCACGCTGCAAACTAGTGCCGATGCGCTTGCGCTAACCGTGGAGCCGCTAACGCCGCCGGATTCTGTCAAAGCCGCGCTCATGGGCCGCGTGATGGAAGAGCGTAAGGCGCCAAAACCAGACGTGGCACCCGCACCAGCCACCCCTGTACGTCAGAGCTGGTTCCAGCAGTTGCGCCAGAGCTTAGTCTTTCCAACGGTTGCGGTTGCTGCTTGCGCTGTTGCTGTCTTCTTTGGCGTGAGAGCGCAGGGCTTGCAAAGCCAGCTTGCGGCACAACAAAGTGAGATCGTCGCGCTCACCACCGATAACCAACGGCTAAGCGCAGAAACGGCCAGCTTACTGGTGCAAACCAAAGCGCTCGAAGCGCAATTGGATGAACAAGCCAATGCCTTGCTTATGGCACGCACAACAGAACCTAGTTTCTTAGAACTTGCCAGTACGGTTGGCGATGCCGATGCCGCTGGACAATTCTGGAACGCCAGCGATGAACAAGACACTGCGGTGCTATTGCTTACTGGGATGCCAGTCTTAGATGCGTCACTAGCCTATCAGCTTTGGTATGTGGATGCGGAAGGCGTTATTGCCTCAGAAGTCCTCACTGTAGATGACACCGGGCGCGGCGTGCTGGTGTTGAACGAAGTGGCCGATCTGACGCAGTTCACTGGGCTTGCCATCACCATTGAGCCGGCCGGTGGCAGCATAGATCCCACTGGAGATGTAGTGCTATTGGGCACGTTCTAGCCGCCAACACCACTGCAACACAACCTAAAAAGGCCGTGATCTAGCGTTAGATTACGGCCTTTTTGTTTCGCAAACCGCCCCACCCGCGTTAGGCATGAATGCGCTAACCGTCCTAATCCGTATCCCTAAGTAACCACTTACAGCAACGCATTAGGAGACTATTCATGCCAACACCTATTCGATCTTCAGAGATCACCTCACACAGTCACTATCTAACCCGACGCGACTTTATCAAAACAGCCGGGTTACTCTCTATCGGCAGTGCGGTATTAGCCGCGTGTGGCACCCCACCAACAGACGCGCCACAGCCCCGCACGCAACTCGCCGAAGCAACACCGACCCAAATTGCTAAGCTCGATAATTTTGGCACGCCGCCTAACACGTTGGAACAAATTAGCAATTACAACAATTTCTTCGAATTCAGCACTGATAAAGAGGAAGTTGCCCAGCTAGCCCAAGCCTTTGTTACCAACCCTTGGCAAGTTGAAGTTGGTGGCTTGGTCAACAATCCGGGCACGTTTGGCTTAGAGGATTTACTAAACGACTATGACCAAGAAGAACGCATCTATCGGCTGCGCTGTGTAGAAGGCTGGACAATGGTAATTCCGTGGGATGGATTTCCGCTACACAAGTTGCTGTCCAAGGTTGATCCTAAGAGCGAGGCCAAGTATGTAAAGTTCATCACGGCCATGGATCGCGATGTCATGCCCGGCACCAAGTCTATTTTTTATCAATGGCCGTACCAAGAAGCGCTGCGTATTGATGAAGCCATGCACGACCTGACGCTGTTAGCCACCGGCATTTATGGTCAACCTTTGCTCCCACAAAATGGCGCACCAATCCGGCTGGTTGTACCGTGGAAATACGGCTATAAAAGCATCAAATCGATTGTCAAAATTGAATTGACGGCAGAGAAACCAAAAACGCTGTGGACCACCGCCGCGCCAGATGAATATGGCTTTTTTGCCAACGTCAATCCTGAAGTCAACCACCCACGCTGGACGCAAACATCGGAACGGGTCATCGGCAGCTTAGGCCGCGTGCCAACAGTAAAATTCAATGGCTATGAAGAAGAGGTTGGCGCGCTTTACGCCGGTATGGATCTGACTGTAAATTACTAATTTCAAAATAGAGGAATGCAAAACACATGCAATTACGTATCCCTAAATACAATCTAAAGCGCTTGATGATTGCTTATTTTGTTCTTCTCCTCAGTGGTGTTTTGGCGGCTTGCGCAGGTGAGCCGCCGGAACCACCGCCGACCTCAACGACAGCGCCAACAGCAACTAAATCAGAAAAGACAGCCCGCTTCCTAGCGCTTGGCGATTCTTACACCATCGGTCAAAACGTAGCTGAAGCCGAGCGTTGGCCGGTCCAAATGGTTGCCGCCTTACGTAATCAAGGCATCGCA
>JAHDBW010000303.1 GCA_020630175.1 Anaerolineales bacterium | reverse complement strand
AAAGCGTTTGTAGAATCACGCTAAACACACCCTGTTTCAAGACTCAAAAGAGCCAGCATTGCGCTGGCTCTTTTTTATTTAATGTTGGTAGCAATTCGCGCTGTTATTTCTCTCTATTAACAAGTAATTCTGTTAATACCCGAATTTGGTCAGATAAGGCGTCAACTTTGTCTTGTAGCCCATCAATCTCTTCACGAGATGGAGCAGCTTCAGTCTTTGCTGCAGTCGTGCTTGCACGGGGCGCAGCCGGCTCTGCCGATGGCTTCGGCTTTGCTGCTTCTGATGCTTCACTGCGGCTTTTTTCACCAGACATTTGGCTCATAACGTCTTGACCCATCTTCATCATCTTAGTCAACAGTTGATCGCCTTCTTCATGCGACATTTCATCACGGTTAACAAGATTTTCAATACGCTTTTCAAGCTCGGTATTAACATAGCGTGCGAGTTCAACCGGATTACCAATTGCATTGCGCACAGCCTTTACGGTGCTGCCGCTGTTTTGGATCAGCTGTGAAAGTACAGACAGCGGCAATGTGCCACCTGTTTTCTTTTCCTGTTCGTAAATGATTTGTGCCAAAATCATCGCCGTCAGATCCTCACCAGTTTCATGATCAATCACTTCAACTTCAGCACCATGCCGAATTAACTCACGTAACCCGTCAATATTGATATATTGACGGGTTTTAGTGTTATAGAGTTTGCGATTGGCGTACCGTTTGATGGTAATCATCTAAGCGTTGCCAGCGGCTTTGGAAAGCGCTTCAACCTTCTTGGTAAGTTCAGCAATTGTTTGCGTCAAGCTAGCAAGATCGTCCTTTGTTGGCGCATCGCTAACAGGTACTTCAACCGTTGGGGCAGCAGCTGCTGCTGGTGCCATACGTGCTTTCGCTTCTTCGCGTTTTTCTTGCCATTTCATACGCATATCTTCAACTTTTTCACGTTGATCTTGGCGCATTACTTCACCACGTTCGGCAAATTTTTCAAAAGCAGCTTTGATTTCATCATTAGTCGTGCCAAGTGCACCTAAGCCTACTAAAAAGAATTTTTCAACCTTGTTAGTGATCTTCTGCTCAAGCGTAGGCCCCTTGGGGTTGGCTGCGGCTTCTTCAATAACTTCTACTTCCTCTACAATGAGGACTGTTTCTTCTGGAGTTGTGTCTGACATAAGGTTTACCTCTAAGTTTTTTTAATGCGCCAAAACCCTGACGCATTGCGTTGTAATGTTTATAACACAGCGCGTCATAAGAGTCTATATGCGTTATATTAGAAATTATCAGCAGTCAATATGCGCTGAATGGGTCGATTTATTTTCTAAGCAGTTCATTCGCGAAAAAAGCCCCCTATGACTACTTTCTACAATATGAACGGACGCCTGTTACCCAACGCTAGCATTGTTAATGCGCGCGACCTACTATAATTTTTTGCTTTTACTTTTAAGAAAGTAGCAAGTCATGTTGTGACAAGTAGCACCAAGGCTTGTATAGCGGAGACTATTGTGAACTATTTAATAACAGGTGGCGCGGGATTTATCGGAACCGCATTAGCAAACCGACTGGCCCAACTAGGCCATGACGTCCGGGTTGTAGATGACCTTTCCTCTAGTGATAATTCTGGGCTATCTGAGCAAGTAATGTTCTACCGGGGAGATGTGCTAAACCGCCCTAAGCTATGGACATTATTACAAGATATCGATTGTGTTTACCATTTGGCAGCCCGCGTATCTGTTCCAGAATCGATTTTATATCCAAGCGATTACAACACAGTCAACGTTGGTGGAACGGTCTCATTACTTGAAGCCATTCGCGATGTTGGCGTACGTCGGGTTGTACTCGCATCCTCTGGCGCAGTGTATGGTGTCCAAGCTGGCGTCCCGCTAGTTGAAGACATGACCCCGCGTCCGCTTTCGCCCTATGCTGTTAGCAAACTGTCGGCAGAAACGTATCTGCGCACCATCGGGACGCTCTGGGGCATTGAAACAGTGGCCTTGCGGATCTTCAACACCTACGGACCAAATCAACCGTTACCCGCCTCACATGCACCGGTTGTTGCGCGCTTTTTGCAGGCGGCATTACGCGGCGGCTCTTTAGTTGTTAGCGGTGATGGTAGCCAAACCCGCGACTTTGTTTATCTTTCTGATACGGTGGAAGCTTTGGTAGCCGCTGGTGAATCTGAGAGTATCAATCGTTCTGTAATTAACGTTGGCAGCGGTGAAGAACACAGCATTTTAGAATTAGCACAGTTAGTAATTGCAGCCACAGGCAGCAGCTCCAACATTATCTTCAATGGCAAAACCAGCAGCGGTGTAGAACGCATGCAAGCGGACTTAAATCGGGCTCAAGATCAACTGAGCTATCGCCCTCAAGTGCCGCTGCATCATGGGCTACAAATAATGCTTGAAGCAGATACCCGATTTGCTGCGCTCCGTGATGCAGCTCCAGCGTAGCTTCTTTGCCCGTCCAGCTCTGACCGTTGCGCGTGAGCTCATCGGCAAAACGCTCGTCAAAATTGAACCAGACGGCAAACGGCTCAGCGGCACCATTACTGAAACAGAAGCCTACATTGGCGAACTAGACCTTGCCTGCCATGCCAAAGCAGGTAGAACAAAACGCACACAAGGCCTGTACGGCACCCCTGGTTTAACCTACGTTTATTTCACCTACGGTATGCACTGGATGCTCAATTTTGTCTCAGACCGTAGCGATTTCCCTGCGGGCGTGTTACTACGTGCAATGCAGCCCATAGATGGGTTAGATTGTATGCGTGCCCGCCGAAAGCGCCCAGACCGTGACCTAACCAATGGTCCCGCTAAACTCGCGCAAGCGCTTGCAATTTCTAAAGATTGGTACGGGTATGATAGTTGCCAGCCAAACGCAATGTTGTATCTGGAAGATGCGCCATCGGTTAGCACAGCGCAAATTACAACACAGCCGCGAATTGGTATTCCAAACGTGCCGGACCCTTGGAAATCATTTCCTTGGAACTACAAATTACAAACACAACAAATCCGTAAATAAAAAGTCGACGTAGAAAAACGCCTCGGCTTACTCAAAACGAAACAACATTACAGGAAGACACTTAAAGATGGGTTTATTAGAGGGAAAAACTGCGCTTATTTTTGGCGTTGCAAACAAACGCTCAATTGCGTGGGGTATTACCCAAGCAATGCACCGTGAAGGCGCAAAAATTGCGTTGAGCTATGGCTTGCCACAGCTAGAACGCCGTGTTCGTCCACTGGCAGAAGAAGTTGGCGCTGACTTTGTAGAGCTATGCGATGTAAGTGATGACGCACAAATCGAAGCAGTCTTTGAAAAAGTGGGCCAGCAACTCGGCAAGATTGATATTTTGGTGCACTCTATCGGGTTTGCAGATCGTGACGACTTAATGGGGCGGTTTGTAGACACTAGCCGAGCTGGTTTCAAAATGGCGCTTGATATTAGTGCGTTTTCCTTCACAGCGCTCGTTCGCGCTGCACTGCCGCACTTCAATGAAGGAGCCTCTGCTCTAACGCTCAGTTATTATGGTGCTGCCAAAGCTGTACCTGCTTATAACGTCATGGGCGTTGCCAAAGCAGCCTTAGAAGCGTCTGTACGCTACCTTGCCGCAGACCTTGGCCCAGACGGGATTCGGGTCAATGCAATTTCTGCAGGTGCGATAAAAACGCTAGCATCCTCAGGCGTGAGCGGCTTTAGAAGCATGTTCTCTGAATTTGCGCGTATCTCGCCCTTGAAACGCAACATGACTCAAGACGAAGTTGGCAATTCTGCTGTGTATCTCTGCTCAGACTGGGCGTCTGCGGTGACTGGTGAAATCCATTATGTAGATGCAGGTGCAAATATAATTGGCTTTACATTGCCAGAAGAAGACGCCTAACCACAACCGCTGCATTTTAAAATAAAACAGCTCCATTCGTGGAGCTGTTTTATTTTAAAATGCAGAATTACACACTACTTCAAAATATAGTA
>JAHDBW010000302.1 GCA_020630175.1 Anaerolineales bacterium | reverse complement strand
TTGCGCGTTATTACTACTATGAGCCTTTTACGTACTATTTTCTGGAACGCTGCTGAAAAACGCTTTCGGGCCGGTTGGCGGCTGCTAATCCAAATTTTGCTTATCATTATCGCTGGCATTCCGGTGGGGCTGTTTGCAACGGTGGCGGGCATTCAAAATGTAGACAACGTGCTGATCTCGCAAGGGCTACAGGGCTTAGCTGGCATATTTGTTGTTGTGGTGAGCATCTACATCGCCGGTCGTTTTATTGATAAACGCAGCTTTGCCGACTTTGGTCAAAAATTATCTGCGCGTTGGTGGCGCGAATTGGGCTTTGGGTTAGCTCTAGGTGCCGGACTAATGTTGGCAATTTTCTTAGTTGAACTCGCGCTAGGCTGGATCACAATTGAAGGCTTTTTTGCGACTCGCGGTCTAGACTATCCATTTGGGCTAGCGATTCTAGGACCAACGCTGTTGTTCTTAGCCGTTGGCTATTACGAAGAACTCTTCTCACGCGGGTATCAGCTCACGAATATGGCGGAGGGGTTGCGCTTTCTAAAGCTGGGCAACAGCAGCGCCTTGCTGATTGCAACGCTGCTCTCGTCGGCGGTGTTTGGCGTGCTGCACGCGGGTAACCCAAACGCCTCATTGATTAGCACCATCAACATTACCTTGGCCGGTATCTTTCTCGCGCTGGGCTATTTGCTCACTAAAAACATTGCCATCCCGATTGGGCTGCATATCACTTGGAACTTCTTTCAAGGCAATGTGTTTGGCTTTCCGGTGAGTGGCACAAATGCGGGGCCGACGTTTATTGATGTTACGCAAGGCGGGCCTGACTTATGGACCGGCGGACAGTTCGGACCAGAGGCAGGTATCATCGGCATTATTGCGATGGTAACCGGATCCGTGTTGATTTGGCTATATGCCAAACGGCATTATGAAGACGGCAACATCAAAGCAGACATTGCAGATTATCCAATCGCTGAGGGCACCGCTCTCGGGTAAGAACTAGCCCCTTACTGCACTTCAAAGACAGACCCACTAGCCGTCTTTTTGACGTTGATTTGGGTCGGGAATGCATTTTTCAGCTCATCAATATGCGTAATCACTAAGACCACGCTGAAGTCGCTTTGCACGGCATTGATGGCTTCAATCAGGCGTTCGCGCCCTTCTACGTCTTGCGTGCCAAAGCCTTCATCAATCACAAGCGTTTGCAGCTGCGCACCCGCCCGCCGCGCCAGTAATTTACTTAGCGCCACGCGGATAGCAAAATTCACACGGAAGGCTTCCCCACCGCTGTACATTTCATAATTACGCGTCCCAAGCTCATCTGAAATTTTGATGTCTAGGGTTTCAACTGTCTTGCCTGCTTGCGTCTCTCGTTGCGTGTCAAAACGCACGGCCATACGCCCGTTTGTCATCCGCGAGAGGAAGGAATTTGTGGTTTCTTCTAGCTCTGGCACAGCCGCTTCAATGATCATGGCGGGCACACCTTGCTTGCCAAAGGCTTTGCGCAACTCTTCATACAAGCCCACGCGTTCGGCAACGTCTTGCCGTTCTGTCACTTTGGTTTCGCGTTGGCGCTGCAGTCCATTTAGCGCGGCGATGCTTTGCCGCGCGCTGCCCACTTGCTCAATCACAATCCGTTGTTCAAAGCGCAAGTTATCGAGCGTTTTTTGCCGACGATCGGCTTCGGTGGCTTGCACTTCGTACTCGCCAGCCTGTTGCTTGAGCGCCGTCAGTTTTTCCTGTTCATCGGCCACTAGCTTTTGCCAGCGTTTTTGCCGAGCTTCTAGCGGCGCAATGCGCGTTTTTGCCTGCTCCGCGCTTTTGATCCCCGCTTCAAACTCAGCCTGCTGCTTTTGCAATTTGCGATTTTGTTTCAGCTCGCTTTCAAGCGTCTTCAACTCACGGTCAGCTGCCGCAACTTGATCAACCAGCGTTTTAGACTGCGTTTGATTCGCCCGATACTGATTACGCTTTTCTGCCAAATCGGCTTTCAAATCGGCAATCAGCTTGTGGCGGTTTTCAGCACTCAGCGCTTCGCCACAGGTTGGGCAGTTGGCTTCGGTACTGGCTTCTAGCGTGGCGATGCGCGTCTTCAGCGGATCGGCCTGCGCCTGCATAATTTTGTTTTCACCTTGTAAGCGTGCGCTTTCTTCAGCTTGCGTGCTGCGCGCGGTTTGCAGCGTGGTGCGGCGGGCGTCTTTCGCATCCATTTGAGCCAAGGCATCTTGCACAGTTTTGAGGCGCGTCTGCAATGCGGTTACGCTGGCTTGCGTTTGCGTCTCGGCAAGCTCGCGTTCAATTTCGCGCAGTTCCTGCACAGTTTGGCGTGAGCGACCGTTGATCTCGTCAATTTGACGGCGCGTGTCGGCCAACTTCTGGCGCGCTTGTGTGACGTCAGACAGCTCTTGTTCCGCAGCTTTGAGCTGGGCTTCTAGGCCGCTGAGCTGGGTTTGGGCATTTTTGAGGTCCGCCTCATAATCTGTGCGGCGTTCTAGCTCTTTGTCGATGTTGGCAATCTCGCTATCAAAGACTTTGAGATCAACCCGCAACGCATTAGCTTTATCACGCGCGGCAATTTCATACCCCGACCATTGTTCCAGCCCGAGAATGTTCGCCAGAATTGCTTTGCGCTCACCTGAAGTTTTGACCGTGAATAGATCAGCGCGGCCTTGCAAAATAAACGCCGAATTGACAAAGGTGTCATAATCCAGCCGCAGCAGCTTGTTGATTTTGGCCTGCGTGGCGCGCACTTTGGCTTCAGAAATGCCATACCAACGCTTGAGCTTGGCATCATACATTTGAAGTTCTAGCACCGTCTGCGCGCGTTTACCGCCCTTCTTCCGGCGGATCACCTGATACAGTTCCTCACCCAGCGCAAACTCAAACTGCACCATCATTTCCGTTTCACCATGATGGATTAGCTCTTCATCACTGCGCTTCCCATCGCGGGCTTTGCCCCATAAGGACCATGTCATCGCGTCCAGCACAGAGGATTTGCCTGCGCCATTTTCCCCCGATAAACACGCCACCGTAATGCCTGAAAAATTCAGAGTGGCTGGCAATTTATACGGCAGGAAATTCTGGACAGTAAGTTTGACTGGGATCATATGGCGGTTGAGAACGTTGGGCTAATGCGGGCAGCAGTGGCGTTAGTTTTGTTGGCTAATAACAGGGTTACGCAGCGAGCCGACACCTTCAATGTCAACTTCAACATAATCGCCTTCTTGCAGCAGGCCAGCGCCAACTGGCGTGCCGGTCAGCAATACATCCCCTGGCATCAGCGTCATCACAGAAGACAAGTAAGAAATAAATTGCACGACAGAAAAGCGCATATCGCGCGAAGAGCTCATTTGGCGAATTTGGCCGTTGACGTTACTAATTAGCAGCAAATCAACCGGATCCACCCGTTGCGCAATCCACGGGCCAAGCGGCAAAAACGTATCAAACGACTTGGAACGCGTCACAGCGCCGCCGTCTTTGCGTTGAATATCTAACGCGCCAATGTCATTGGCACAGGTATAGCCAAATACAAATTGCAGCGCATCATTTGGCGTGACGTTACGGCACGGGCGGCCAATAATCACCGCTAACTCTGCCGCAAACTCAACCTCTTCAGACATGGCCGGTAAGACAATTGGCGTTTCTGGCCCAATAATCGCGCTCGGCGGTTTGAAGAAAAATGTTGGTAATTCAGCGCGGCCCTTGGAATAATCCGATTCACGCGTGTAGTAATTCTTGCCAATCCCAATGACCTTACTGGGAATGACCGGCGCATGCAAAATGACATGGTCAATACTCGCAACGTATTCCCCGCGCCGATAGCTCCCGAAAGGGTCACCGTGGATGCGGTAAATTTCATTGCGTTCCATCCAGCCATATTCAACTGGTTGATTTACGTCTTGTTGATAGCGAAGAAAATACATGTAGTGACTACTATAAGCAGGTTAGATTAGCGTTGATTATAGCCGAGCTAACCCGGACTTGCCGTGCG
>JAHDBW010000301.1 GCA_020630175.1 Anaerolineales bacterium | reverse complement strand
ACCCAGTTCAAACAAATATCTAAACCTAAAGATGCGACGCTTGTTTATGCGAACACCTTATATTCAATTGCAAACGAGTACGATTCGTTTTGGGACATTTGCATCCAGTTATCAGGTGCAACTGAAAAAGTAGCTGGAAATTACAATTATCAATTACAAATGTGGCGTGGAAATGTCCCAGACTCTGCAGATTTCCTACCGCCACCACCTAGACTGTGCGCTGTCCATAATCACATTGAGTTTCTTATTACAAACACGCCGCTACTACCCGAGGAATCTCCAGCGAATTATCTAAGTCGGTTAGATATTCCACACACGGCTTTGCAGCCATTTAACCTTGATCAAGATGATGCATTTGAGTTTGCCGCCGTGCTAACTCCATCAGATCCAACAGTGATCGTTTTTGATGAGCAGGCCTCAGGCTGGCATCTTAATTTGCAGCAGCTCTGGGTAGGTGAAGTGCAAGACTTATTGCTTGAACATGATGAAGAGACGCTATACCTTGTTGCGCCGACAGGTAAACTTTCACAGTACGAAATGAACGCATTCAATAAATGTGCTTACTATCCAGACATTGAATTTAACGCATGCTATGGAGGATTTTTTCCATTTCATCAGGGCGCTTACTATCTGCGGATTACACCGCAAACTTTTACAGCGTTAGAAGTTAAGGTGCCAGACTACAGCTATGCCCTAAACTTACAAGCGTTTTTAGAGCTTGAAGCGCAGTTTCATAATAAGCAGCAACAACCTGTTGAAATACCTGCACACCACCAACACAGTCAACGCTGTTATGACTGCCCCATGCGCACATTATATGAATTGGCATATGAATATGAAATTACAGGAAACTATGCTAATGCTGCCAAGTACTATTGGTTAGTCATCGCCGCATTTCCAGACTCGGGCTATGCGCGGTTGGCGAAGGCACGGTTTCCAGAGGATTCTGTTCAATACTGGCCGGAGTGAGTTTTTCATGTCACGCATCCGTCACATACTCTTCCAACTGCACGCCTAACCCATCTGCCAATCGGTTCACATACGCGTAATACCTTGATATCCAAAATCGCTTGGTCAGGTGCGTAATCTGTATTAGTGCTAGTGGTGGAATCACAGCAGCGCTATGGTTGCTTTCTCTTGATGGCATATTAAGTAAAAAAACACGCCCCAGTAACCTTTCAGTTGCTGGGGCGTGTTTTTTACTTTGGGTGTATGGGCCTCTCATCAGAAAAGCCTTTGCGCTGTTTACATCAACTGTGGTTAGTTCTTACCGCGTTCTAAGTAAGCAGCAACCGTGTCTTTGGTGATATTGAGGTTGTAAAGCGCAGGCGTGTCGCTAGATGGCTCCATTTGCAAAATACCAGCCATGACTGCGTCTAAAACGAGCTGGCTTACTTGGAAGTCGCTCACAGATTGACTTGAGATATCGCGCAGCGTTTGGCAATGTAATTTCAAGTCATCAATTGTTGCTGGGAAATTGTTGTAGCCGTTCATCCACATTACCACTTGCCGTTTGACTTCTTCATCAGCGAGTAGTTCACGTGTTTCTTCAACTATTTTATCGGTGACAATTGGGTCAGCTGCCGGTATTAATTCGTCTTCAAAGTTGAGCGTTGTGTCAATCAAATCGGAGTTAGGCTCGTCATTGACTTGCATGATGGCTTCAATTTCTTCAACGGTTAGCTCTTGGCTATCTTCTACGCCTTCAAAAATATCCGGCATATCGTCTTCAACGGCTGGCTTTGGTGTTGCCTCCAATTTTTCTGTAATTGAGGACAGTCCTTCTGAAATAGGCGATGCAACTTTGTCACCTAGAGGCGAGAGCATGCTTGCAGCGGCGGCTGTTCCGGTAGCGGCTAAACCAGTAATTGCGCTAGCCGCATTGTCTGTAGCTTCTGCTGCAGCTTCTTTTACGGTGTTTGCGCCATCAAGTTCTTGAGTTGTAATAGACCCGCCCAACTCGCTTTCAATCGCTTTGATTTTTTCACGGAGTTGGAACTGCTGTGTTACTGCGCCAGGCAACTGAATAGCATCTGCTGGCGTTTCTTCAAGCGTGTCCTCATCTGTTGGTAGCTCTGGCGCGTTTTCGACGACCGGTGTTTCCTCTACTTCTGCAATGGCTGTTTTTTCCATCAAGAATGGGGGCAAATCAGCGTCTACTTCAGGCGCCTCAGTATCATCAAGAACAACAACTTCATTGACTGGTGGAATAGCGAGAGGCTCAGTGGCTTCTTCGACCTCTATTTCTATTTCTGGTTCAGAGTCAATATCTGCGTCTACATCAGGCGCAGTTTCAGTTTCAGCGTCTGTGTTTTCAGTTGAGACGTACTCAATGTTTAAGTCATCGGTGGCGTCTATTGTTGCAACCGGATCTGCTTCAATCACAGCGACAATTTCTGAAGTGGCTTCTAGTTCTGCTGTTTCTGCCACTTCTGAGACAGTATCATCAGCCACAGCGGAATCCAATTCAGGGTCTGCGTCTGTTTCGCTGTCTTCTTCAACGACGGGTGCGTCAACTGCATCTTCGGTTTCTGGAGCCAGCGCTTCCACACTTTCAACGGCCAACGCTACGGGGGGTGCGCTGACGGGTGTTTCTACTAGCTCTGTTTCAGGGTCAGGTTCAATGTCAACATCTGCCTCTGTTGCTGTATCTGACTCTGCCGTGTCTATTTCTGTTGCGTTTTCTGGCAAGTACACTTCACGGTATACGCCTTCACCTTCCAAGCGAACTAACCCCACTTTTTCAGCGTCTAGCAAGAATTGGTCGAACTTTGCAAACCGTTGTCCGGCGCTGTTGCGGAAGTCTTTTTCGTTGAACTCACTATTTAGGCGGCGCATTGTGAGCTTCACAATTGAGGCGCGTGGGTTACGACCTTCAGCAGCAAGCTTTGTAACAGCTTCTAGTAATAGAGCTTGGGCTGTATCAATGGTGAGCTTGTCTGCAACATCTTCAGCTACAGGCGCAGTTTCCTCAGGTTCTACTGCTGCTTTTACTTCTTCTACGACTGGCGGCTGTATTTCTGGTACAACAGCTTCTACAACCACCTCAGCTATTGGCGGGGCAGTGTCTTGGGTGACGGCCTCTGGTTCTGCTTGGGTTGGTGCTTCTGCTATTACTGCTGTCGCTGTTGTTACAGGGTCTTCTTTCTGGGCAGATTTTCTGCCTTGCGATTTGTTCCCTTTACGGCGTTTATTGTCACGATCTCCGTGATTTTTGCGCCCTTTCCCTTTTGGCTTTTCTTTATCGCTGTCTTTATTTTCTGCATCTGGCGTGTCATCTTTTAGTAGATCTTCGCTGTCTGGGGAAAGTAAAAACTCTTGATTTTTCTTTTTGCGAATTTGATAGCCTTTGGGGCCTAAACGATGCGTTAAGTACGCCCGTAAATCACGGTAATACCAATTTTCTGAATTGATTAGGCGGCGGTCATCAAAGTTTTCAATTGAGGTTTTGAGCCATTCAGAGAGTTCATGTAAGCTAGGCATTTCATGCCCTTGCGCCCGCATTGTCTTGATAATTTCGACAACGCGATTGTCAAGATCAATATCATCAACATCAATCAGACCAATAGAGTCTGGTGAAATTTGACTGTAAGCAAGAAACTCATCTACAGCAGATTCAAGGTTGTCTGACCAGCAACGGTCTACCCCAACGGCAACAACTTTTTTGCCAGCACGCTTGATCGCATTGACCAACGGAATGAAGTCGCCATCGCCAGTTAACAACACAAAAGTGCTGATGCTTTCGTCTTCAGCGAGTACGCGCATGGCGTCTACCGTCATATAAATATCAACGATATTAGGTTTAGATTTATTTGTGTAGCCGTTGGCTTTGTGCGCCGAAGCGGGCACATGCATGAGGTCGAAACCGCAGTTGTTCAACCACTGGATTTCGCGAACAAGAAATTTTTCATCCCACTGTCCATATGCACGTGCAATTTTTACACGTCCATAATCACGACAGCGAGCCATAATATCGTTGAAGTTAA
>JAHDBW010000300.1 GCA_020630175.1 Anaerolineales bacterium | reverse complement strand
TTGCCAGAAAGGTTAGGTTTAGGAAGAGCGGACATGGTGGAATAATTCGTAAGGGGTAATGCGTAAACTGCTAGAGCCAGCAGTCAGTCTATAAGCTGGTTGGCCTCAGAAACGAAGCCAGAAAAGAACGTAAGGAGTAACGCGCAAATACGCATTACTCCTTACGCATTAAGAGAACTCTACGGCTTGTTGCGTTGCAGCATCCGTGGATACGGACTAGCTTCGCGAATGTGGCCTAAGCCACAGATCCAAGCAATGGTGCGTTCGAGGCCCATGCCAAAGCCGGAGTGCGGTTGGCTGCCGTATTTACGCAGGTCTAGATACCAGTCGTAGTTTTCGACAGGCAAGTCGTGCGCTTCAATCGCGGCTAGCAACTGATCATGATCAGAAATACGCTGTGAGCCACCAATGATTTCGCCATACCCTTCTGGTGCAAGCAAATCGGCAGAGTAGCAAACTTCTGGGCGGTCTTCATGCGGCGTCATGTAAAACGCTTTGACTTGGGTTGGATAGCCCGTGACAAAAACTGGCTTTTCAAACTGTTGGGTGAGCACGGTTTCGTGCGGTGAGCCAAAGTCGTCACCCCATTCAATTTTGAGCTGCTCTTTCAATTCAGGATCAGTTTCTTTCTCGCGCAGGTCGGCCAGCATTTCAAGCGCTTCATCATAAGTGATGCGCGGGAAGGGCGCGGTGACTTTTTCAAGGGCAGACGTATCGCGCTCTAGAATTTCTAATTCGGCTTTATGCTTTGAAAGCACAGTTTGTACCACGTGTTCAGTGAACTGTTCTTCAATTTCTAATAGTTGATCAAGCTTACAAAAGGCAATTTCTGGCTCAATCATCCAGAATTCGGTCAAGTGGCGGCGGGTCTTGCTCTTTTCAGCGCGGAAGGTTGGGCCAAAGCAATACACTTTGCCAAACGCCGCCATATTAGCTTCGTTATACAGTTGACCAGTTTGCGCCAAATAAGATTGCTCGCCAAAGTAGTCAATCCCAAACAGGGTTGAGGTACCTTCAGCGGCAGAAGGCGTGATGATTGGCGTGGTCACTTCCATGAAGCCGTTGGTATCTAGCCATTCACGCATGGCGCGCATAATGGTGCTGCGGATGCGCATAATGGCCCATTGGCGCTGTGAACGCAGCCACAGGTGCCGATTGTCTGATAAGAATTCAACACCGTGATCTTTTGGCGTAATTGGATATTCGCTGCTGATGTGCACTACTTCTACGTTAGAAAGTCCAACTTCAAAGCCACCCGGCGTGCCTGGTGCGCGGTCGTCAGCGCGGACGGTGCCCGTGACACGCACTGCAGATTCCTGCGTGAGTGATTTAGCGGCGGCGAAAGACTCTTCATCAATTTCTTTTTTGAACGCCACGCATTGAATAATGCCGGTGCCATCGCGCACTTGTAAAAACTGCAAGCGACCTTTGCCGGTTTTGGCGTAGATCCAGCCTTCTAACGTGACTTCTTGGCCTTCGTGGGCGCTAATATCTTGAATTCGAACAATTGGCATTAAATGTGCCTCCAAAATTACTGATGTATCAGTTGTGTTGAGATGTTTCTGTTCGCGCACAACAAAATGCGCTGATAATATGTTTCATTATATCCTTATACAAGAGTAAAATTTACATAACATAGCATTCCGTATTTGGATAAACAACGATTATTCATCCGGCCTGATGTTCCACCCTGTAAATTACTAGCCTGTTATCTTATGGAAATTACTTCGATCCTTCACAATTTGCCAGAGAATTTGAGCGGCTCTGAAAAGCTGTTTTTGCAAAAGGCATATGACTTTGCAGAAGAAAAACACCGTGGTCAAACGCGTAAATCTGGCGAAGACTACATTAGCCACTGCGTTGCGGTTGCACAGACGTTGGTGGATTTGAGCTTGCCAACGGCGGCCATTGCGGCGGCGCTTTTGCACGATGTTGTAGAAGATACGCCAGTCACTGTTGAAGATGTTGAGCGCGAGTTCAGTGCTGAAGTTGCCATCATGGTCAACGGCGTCACGAAGATCACCCAGCAAGTGCGCAAAAGCGAACCAGACACCAGCGAGTTGAAGGAGCTTGTGTCAACCGGTGCGCTACGCGAGCAAATGCAGGCTGAAACCATTCGCAAGACGATTTTGGCAATGCACGACGATGTGCGGATCATGTTGATCAAGCTGGCGGATCGCTTGCACAACATGCGCACTTTGCAATATATGCGGCCTGAGAAGCAGGTCCGCATTGCGCGCGAAACGATGGAAATCTTTGGCCCAATTGCCAACCGGTTAGGGATCTGGCAAATCAAGTGGGAATTGGAAGATCTTTCTTTCCGCTACCTCGAAAACGACACGTACAAGAAAATTGCTAAGCATCTCAATGAGCGGCGCAGTGAACGCGAAGCGACTATCAACGCGATTATTGAAGAAATTCAAGAGATGCTAAAAGAGAATGACATCAAAGCCAATGTGTTTGGGCGGCCGAAGCATATTTATTCCATTTGGAAGAAGATGGACCGCAAAGGCATCGGGTTTGATCAGCTATTTGACGTGCGCGGCGTGCGCATCATTATTCAACATCGTGATCCACTGCCTGGGCAACCTAACATCGATTGGGAACGCCGCGAACGCACCGCTAAAAACGACTGCTATGTGGCAGTTGGGTTGGTGCACAACCGCTGGCCGCCAATCCGCCAAGAGTGGGATGACTACATTGGCACGCCAAAAGACAATTTTTACAGCTCATTACATACGGCTGTGATTGCCGATGACGGTAAAACGCTCGAAGTGCAGGTGCGCACTGAAGACATGCACCAACATGCGGAGTACGGGATTGCTGCGCACTGGCGTTATAAAGAGGGCGGTGTCAAACACGAACGCTCTTACGAAAAGCGCATCGAGTGGCTACGTTCTACAATGGCGTGGCGCAACGACATTTCAGACGGGCAAGATTTCATCAATGCGCTCAAGTCTGATGTGTTCCCCAATCGGGTGTATTGCTTCTCGCCAAAGGGTGAAATTGTTGACTTGCCAGTTGATTCTACGGCTGTCGATTTTGCGTATCATATCCACACTAGCGTTGGAGAGCGCTGCCGTGGCGCAAAGGTCAACGGCAAACTGGTGTCGCTCAATCACAAATTGAAGTCTGGCGATCAGATTGAAATTTTGACGGCTAAACGCGGCGGCCCGAGCCGGGATTGGCTCAACCCAGACTTGGAATATGTTGCTTCGGCACGCGCCCGCAGTAAAATCCGCGCCTTCTTCAAGAAACAAGACCGTGACCTCAACTTAGAAACTGGCCGCAACATGCTAGACCGTGAGCTCAAGCGCTTTAGTCTGCCAACCATGGCAATTGATGACATCGCAAAGATCTGCGGCTTTACCAAGACTGATGAGTTCTTAGTGCATATTGGCTCAGGTGAGTTACATCCACAGTCTGTGCTGAATAAAGTAGTGCGCCATGTGCGTGCCAAAGACGCGGCAACTGCGGATAAATTGCCACCTGTAATGACGATGCCACGGTTCCCGGCAACGAAGAGCGGGGAAGTGCGCGTAATGGGCACTGGCGGCATGATGACGAGTATTGCGAAGTGCTGCTCGCCGGTACCCGGTGATGACATTATTGGCTACACCACGCTGCTAAAAGGCGTTTCTGTGCACCGTTCAGACTGTGCCAATATCTTGCATACGCGTAATGAAGAACGCCTCATTGAGGTCACATGGACACGCGGCACAGACAACAAGTTCTACCATGTGCCAATCCGCATTTTGGCCTATGACCGCCAAGGGCTGTTGCGTGATATTTCAACCTTGCTGACTAACCTCAAAGTCAATATGACCCAGTTGGATATGCCTGATATTTCAAAGTCAGACTTGGTTGAAATCGGCATGACGTTACAAGTCGATCGTTTAGATCAGTTGCACCGTGCGATGACTAAAATCAATCAGTTGAAAAACGTTATTGAAGTCAATCGCAGATCAAATTAGCCGCGCTGTTGGTGGGTGG
>JAHDBW010000299.1 GCA_020630175.1 Anaerolineales bacterium | reverse complement strand
ACTATGGATAATCCACAGCGAGACACCTTGGCGCAGGCCTTTATACGCGTTTTACGCCAACGCAACCGTTACCGGCACAGCATTGATCACCGCTGAGCCCGAGACTGCATCAAACACTTGGTCATCGACCAAATCATTGATGCTGACGCCCGCATGCCCTTGTGCAACGCGTAACCGGATGCCTTCTTTTTTGTGACCCCAGCCATGCGGAATGCTCACCACGCCTTGGGCAATGTCGGCTGTAATTTCCGCAGGTAACGTGACCGAACCCACCCTAGACGTCACTTCAATCAAACTGCCGTCGGTAATCTTATGCGCGGCGGCATCGGCGGGATGCAGCATCGCGGTACAGGTGTTGCGCCCACGCACCATACTTTCGACGTTGTGCAGCCAGCTATTGTTGGTGCGCAAATGACGGCGACCAATCAGTAACAGATCCGCAGTTGGCGCAGTGGGTGCCAGATTAGCTAGCCCTTCAGCGTAGATTGCCGGGAAAACTTCAATCTGGCCGCTATCAGTGAGCAGACGCTTGCCGATATTTGGCACCAATGCCCCCCGATCCACACCGTGTGGAGCCTCTTTAAGTGCCGCTATAGTCAGGTCTGTGCCGCTGGCGTGCAGCATCATATCAAGGCGGTCTTCCAACGTTGGCAGCGCTTGTGGGGTGTAGTCTTCGCCGTTGCGGGCGGCCTGCTCTTGCGCAACGGCCACGCTAAGGTCGCTAAAGATTTCCCAGTCAAACTTGGCATCTGGGTCTTTTTCAATGGTCGGACTGCTGAACTTAGCCGTGTTGTGCACTGCTAAATTGTGGAAAACAAACCCAAAATGCGCTGCCTCTAGACCGGTCGCCGGTGGCAAGATCACATCGGCGTGACGCGTTGTTTCATTGAGGTAAATATCTACCGAGACCATAAAGTCTAAGGTTTCCATTGCGGCATCTAAGCGCGCGCCATTTGGCACAGACAGCACCGGATTGCCACAAATCGTCACTAGACCTTTGATTTGCCCTGTACCGGGCGTGGTGATGTCTTCCGCTAAGGTCTGCGCTGGCACTTCTCCCATCGCTTCTGGCTGTCCGCTGGTGCGGCTTTGCCAACGTTTGAACGGTGCCTGCCGCGCTTTGCGGGCGGCAATATCAATTGGGGCAGACGGGAACATTGACCCACCAACCGCATCTAAATTGCCGGTGATCAAATTGAGCACCACCACCGCCCACTGACATAACCCGCCATGTTGCGCCGCAGACACGCCCAAACGGCCATAGCAAACGGCAGTGTTGGCCTGCAAAAATGCAGCCGCCAATGCTTCAATTTCTGCGCCAGGGATACCTGTTTCACGGCTAGCAACAGCAGGCGTAATATGTGCCACTGCGCTCTCAACGGCCAGCAGTTGCTCCATGTTGATCTTGTCTGCTAAATGGCCTAGCGTGACCGCATCATGCGTGAAAACAAGGTTGATGAGGGCCAACAGCAGCCAAATATCGGTGCCGGGTGTGATGAATAAATGTTGATCTGCTTTCTTAGCGGTCTCGGTCCGGCGCGGGTCGATCACGACGACTTTACCGCCGCGCTGCTGAATGGCACGTAGCTTGCCAGACACATTTGGGGCTGTCATCATACTGCCATTGGAGACCAGCGGGTTGCCACCAAGGATGAGCCAAAAGTCAGTCCGATTGATGTCTGGCACGGGCAATAAATTGACCTGCCCAAACATCATCAGCGCGGCTAAATGGTGCGTCAGCTGATCAACTGACGTGGCTGAATAATTCGATTTTGTCCGTAACAAACGCCGAAAAACGGGCGCAAACAACAGCGTACCTGTATTGTGCACGCTCGGGTTGCCCGCGTAAACTGCCAGCGCATCCCGTCCGCCTGCCTGCTGAATGTCAACAATACGTTTGGCCGTATAGGCGTACGCTTCAGCCCAGCTCACTTGCTGCCAATCGCCATCGATTTTGCGCAACGGCAGCCGCAACCGATCAGGGTCTTCGTTAACATCTTGCAAGGCAAAGGCCTTAGGGCAAATATGACCGTGACTCAGCACATCGTCTTGATCAGGCCGAATAGATACCACTTGATTACCATCCACTTCAATCGCAAGGCCACACATGGCTTCACATAAGTTACACGTTCGATATTTGGTTTCAGTCATCAGAAGGGCCTTTGCAGCTAAGGGTTTGTTACGTACTAATACAAACCCAGCAAAGAAATTAGGTTACGGAGAGGGGTGGGCGAGAGCCAGAATACACGCCTTAATAGCGGCATGCGTGGTCAGCACGAATAGTTCTAACAACCCGTGTGTCGCGCCACTCCGCGGAGAGGCGCGACACACGGGCATAATTTTACCGATTGGCAATGGCTTGTGTTGCAGCAGCTTCTAGCTGCGCAAAGTGCTCCGTTTCGTGGCCTAGCCCGAGCACAAAACAACCGATGGCATTGAGCGGACCGGTGAAATTCAAGAAGCCCTCCGGCATGCCAGCGCGCAGCACGTCTAAGTTGGGCGTGTCTGGTATGGCCTGTAGATAGCCGTTACGAATGCGGCGACTTTCTTCCAAGCGCTGCTTGCATTTAGCAACGGTGTCAATTTCACGCCACGGCGTCTCCACACGTGGGCGCTCTGCCAAGGCATGACCGCGTGCCAGCACAGAAAAGAATGCGGCGCCTTCTTCGCTGCTGGCCGTCACATGCGCAATCAGATGCCCAATGGACCAGCCAATAGCCTCCTCACCGGCAACGGCATACGGATCATCAGCCTTTTCATCACGTGGCGCAAAAACAATGTCCGCATCTGTCAGCGATGCTATTACGGCTAACATCGCATCGATGCTGGCATCACTGGTCGGCTGTAAATCCGCCACGTCAACCGTCGCTGCGAGTTCGGCATATTTCATTTCACCGGCATGCACGTTACTAAAATCAATCACTTGGGTAGTCCTTTTTTGAAGTATTAGGTGTTAGATGGATTTTATCGTCTTTACCTCACTGTGTAAGCTGTCACCTTTCGCTTGTTCCCTTCCGCGTTCCCCAAAAACCTATTAAACTACCCGCATGACCACGAAATACAGTTTTGCCGATGACTACAGTGAAGGGTGTCACCCGTCTATTTTGGAAGCGCTCAACCGCACTAACCTGACGCAACAGACCGCGTATGGCAATGATTCCTTTAGCGCACAGGCCAAGGTCTTATTGCAAGAACAGCTCAACCAGCCCGATGCGGCAATCTACTTTGTGTCTGGCGGCACGCAGGCCAACCTGATTGTTGCGGCAGCTAGTTTACGACCGCATGAAGCGCTAATTTCCGCCGAGATTGGGCACGTTTTAGGCCGTGAAGCAGGCGCAATTGAAGCCACAGGCCACAAGATCATTTCAATGTCTACGCCCAACGGCAAGCTAGATCCTGCCGCCGTGCAAGCCGCTTTAGATGGGCACAAAGCCGTGCCGCATATGGTCAAACCGAAGCTGGTCTATATTTCTAACGCGACTGAGTTGGGCACCATTTACACCAAAGCGGAGTTGCAAGCGCTGCACGACATTTGCCGTGCCAATGACCTGTATTTGTTCTTAGATGGCGCACGTTTAGGGGCGGCGTTGTGTTCGTGGAAAAACGACCTCACCTTGAGCGACATCGCCGCGCTAACCGATGTGTTCTACATTGGCGCGACTAAAAATGGTGGCTTATTAGGCGAAGCGATTGTGATAACCAACCCTGTGCTGGCCGAGGAGTTTGCCTTCAGTGTGAAGCAGCGCGGGGCAATGTTGGCCAAGGGGCGCTTGTTGGGATTGCAATTCTTAACGCTTTTTACCGACAATCTATACTTTGAAATTGCGGCAAGGGCCAATTCCCTTGGGCAAAAGTTATCGGCAGCGCTGGTGGCGAAAGGCTATGCGCTCTACGATGAAACGCAGACCAATCAGATTTTTCCGATTTTGCCCAACGCGTTGATTGCAACCTTGGCCGAAGAGTTTGTTTTTCACACGTGGAAAGGTGTGGCAGATGATCA
>JAHDBW010000298.1 GCA_020630175.1 Anaerolineales bacterium | reverse complement strand
GTTTTATCCTTTGACGGAGCCTGCAAGCAGACCGCGCACAAAGTAGCGCTGGAGTGAGAAGAAGACCGTTAGCGGCAAGATCATACTGACGAACGCCCCCGCAGTGAGCAAGTGCCAATCTTGGCCGCGCTCCCCGATCATTTCAGCGAGCTGCATTGTGACTAGCATTGAGTCTTGTTTCGCCCCGACAAAAATCAGCGCAACGAGATAGTCATTCCAAACCCAGAGGAATTGGAAGATGGCGAATGAGGCCAACGCTGGCACTGAAAGCGGCAAAATCAGCCTTGTAAACACAGTAAAGTGCGATGCACCATCTACGAATGCAGATTCGAGAATGTCACGCGGTAAGTCGCTAATGTAGTTGTAGAGTAGGTACGTTGCTAATGGCAACCCAAAGCCAGTGTGGGCCAGCCACAGCGCCATAAACGTCCCGTTGATTTCTAAGCGGTTATAGTCACGCAATACCGGCACGAGCGCAATTTGCAGCGGCACTACGAGCAGTGCAACCACCATAATAAACATCGCGCGGCGGCCTCTAAAGCGCATCCAGCTGAAGCCGTAAGCCGCAAAGGCAGCGATCAGAATTGGAATAATGGTCGCTGGAACGGTCACCGCAATACTGTTGAGAAAGGCAATGCCCATTGGCGCAACTTGCTGCGTTTCGGTGGAGCCTTTGGTATCAACCCCTTCAAACTCTTTCCCAGACAACACATTGACATAGTTATCTAGCGTGAGGTCAAAGCCGCTCGTCCATTGTTGCTCTTGTATTTCTAAACGCCCAAGCCGTTTGTTCCCAATCCAAGTAATACGAGTAGCGCCATCTGGCGTGGCAATGCCTTCGCGGAATTCTTTGAACGTCCCTTCTGCACCCATGATGTTCATCACGCCGTCACGGTCAAGGTCTTCTGGGATTTCCATCTCTTCTAGCGCAACCCATTCTTGGTGCGGCAGAATTTTCCACCAGCCTGAGGTTTGAATGTCAAACTGCTGGCGGAAGGATGAAATAAACAAGCCAAATGTTGGCACGGTCCAAAGGATTACCAACAAGGCCAAAATGATATTGACTGTCCAAGAGGATTTTTTACTTTTCATTAGAACGTCTCCCGTTTGCGGAAATCGCGTAAGTTGTAGATCATTACTGGCACAACTGCGAGCAAAAGAATAATCGCGATGGTAGACGCGAACCCATGATTTTGTTGCGTAAAGCGCTCAACGTAGAACTTGTTGGCAATCACATCGGTGCCAAACGCACCACCTGTCATCACCCGCACCACATCGAAAATCTTGAGGGTAAAAATAACAATCGTTGTGCCCACAGTGAGGATTGTGCCGCGAATTGAAGGCAACATAATGCGGAAGAAAATTTGCAGTTCAGACGCCCCATCCACCCGCGCAGCTTCGATAAGATCTGAAGGAATGCCTTTGATGGCAGCCGAGAAGATCACCATTGCGAAACCGGTTTGCAGCCAGACCACAATCACAATGAGGAAGATGTTGTTGATCCAGTCTAAGCGCCCGTCTAAAAAGCCCATCCACGGGGGCATGGCTTCGTACATTCGGGTAATCCATAACCCACCCGTTACCCAGGCGCGCGGCTCACCGCCTAGCTGCACCACAATGGCATTGAGTAGACCAATCTGCTCAGTTGAAGAGTCGCGGAACTCATAAATAAAGTTCCAGATCACGCCTGCGCCAACCATTGAAATGGCCATCGGCAAGAAAATAAGCGATTTTGCTAAGGCTTCAAAACGACTGCGGTCTGCCAATGTCGCGATGACCAAGCCCATGACAACCGAAAGCGTCCCACCAATGACAATCCACAAAATGTTATTACGGAACGTTGAAAGCATATCGGGCCGGGTGAACACGTCGATATAATTTTGCATGCCGACCCATTGGGCATCGATGCCAGCCCAAAAGGCTTCGCTATCAGTCAGAAAGCTAAAGACTTCGGGTGGTGGTACGCCTGAATTGTCAAAGAAGCTAAACCATAGCGTGCGGATTGTTGGCAGCGCCAGATAGTAGAACAGAATCAGCACGGCCGGGCCAACAAACACATAGGGCTGCAATGCTTGCTTGACTTTGCGAGGGAACGCTTCAACAAAGTTGTTGAACAACAGGAACAAGGCCGCAACCCCACCGACACCCCAGCAAATTGCCAAGATCACGGTAATCACACGGTTGGCCATGAACAGGCCAGAATTCCCTGCGGCGTCAAAGAAGAAAATCTCGCGCACGGTCCATGCAAAGGCTTCTAACCCTGCTAGCTCAGCAGGCTTTGTGCCTGCGGACGCCATCACGCGCAAGATCTCAAACCCAACATACAGAAAAGCAATCGCCACAACGAGTAGTAGCAATGTCAGCAGAATCTGCGGCAGGCGTTTATCCCAAGAATCATCTGGATGTTTGTAGGCGGTCGGAAGTGTGGTCATACAAAGAATCTCCGCTATTTATCTCATGTTTTTTTAGCGCAAAACGCCTAAAACACAATACTGGCAGAGCGATGACGATCCCGTCATAACACTGACACTATTGACTTTTACGCGCGACTCTTATTGTTTTGGAGTGGGGCGCATGTATTATACGCCCCACTCAGGAGGAGAAGAACTCAACCCGCTAACGTTTCTAAAACCTTAGCGGATTGTAACTAACAGTCGTCTTCGCTTAGCGATGCACAATGCGCATCACAAAGCCTTTACTTACTCAAGCGTTACTTCTACAGAAGCAGCTGTACCGACAGCGTTGCCGTCTGCATCAGCATCTTGTAGCAAGATGGTGTGGGTACCTGGGCCAAGACCTGCGTCTACGCTCCATGTGCCGTCTTCACCAACTACTACAACTGTTGCTGCTTGGTCGCCAGGGGTTAGCAAGAAGCTTTGGCCTGCTGCACCGGTACCACTAATGGTTACCAAACCACCGTCTTGCGGGGTTGCGGTGATGCTGCTTGCCACAACGTTTGCTGGACCTGCTGGCGCTTCTTCAGCAGCTGCGCTGTCATCAGCACTTGCATCGTCGCCTTCTTTACAGATTGCTTCGAGGTAGGTCGTGTCGATTGTTGCATCGTAGCTGTCTAGTGCTGCGTCTAGTTCGCCTTGTTCAACGAAGAAGTCAGCAACGCTTTTGACGAATGTTTGGACTGTACCACCCAACCAAGCGTCAGAAAGTTGTTCTTCACAGGTTGGGAAAGAGAAGTTTGCCAATACAGCATTAGATGCGTCTACATCCATACCTGCAGCTTCTGCGATGACGTCTTGCATTGAAGCAGGATCATCAGCGTATTGTGCGTTTGCATCTTCGGTGACTTTCAAGAAGTCAGCGAGCAATGCTGGGTAGGTGTCTGCGAAATCAGTTGTGGTTGAAATTACATCAAATACTTTGATGCCAATTTCTTCCATTTCAGCGCCGGTCATAAGAATGTCGCCATTCTCTTTCATCCGACCCAAAGCGCCACCCCAACCACAAGCCATGGCAACATCGCCACGTTCGAGGGCTGCAGCGCCGTCAGCAGGTGCCAAGTCAACCAATTCAAGTGATGCAACGTCTACACCTAGGTGTTCCATTTCGCGCAACATTTTGTAGTGCGCAACGGTACCGATTGGCACAGCCACTTTTTGGCCTTCCAAGTCAGTTACGTTTTCTAGAGTAATGCCTGCGTCTGTACCAACAACACAGTTGTCGTTTTCAGCGTATGACACTGCAACACCAACAATTTCTAGTGGCAAACCAGCTGAAACAGCGTTTGCGAATGGTACTAGACCTTGTGAGTAAGCGATATGAACATCACCAGATGCCATTGCCGCAGACATTGCGACGCCGGTATCAAAGCTAACCCAGTTGACATCTACGCCAAGCGCTTCGTCATAGAGTTCTTCTAGTTGTGCAAATTGGTTTGGTGTTGGCCATTCCAAGAAGTAAGCAACGGTGATTTCTTCTGGCAAGTCAGCTTTGTTTTCCAAAGCTACCATTGCGCCTTCTTCCATAGCTTCTTCAGCGCCTTCTTCTTCATCGGTTAC
>JAHDBW010000036.1 GCA_020630175.1 Anaerolineales bacterium | reverse complement strand
GTTAGGCATTCAATTTTATGTGCGCGGTGCTAATTAGTGCCGGATTGATGAATTCGGCGTGTCAGGGAACTCAAAATCGCTTTCAATAATCACTTCAACACTCAGCGCCAGCTTCACGTTGACAGCGTCTTCGCCAATCGCTTCAGGCAAGAAATACTTGAGCCGCGGTTGCAGCACGCTGTTGATTTTGGCGCGAATTTTATTTAGACAGTGTTGCCGCGTTAAGACAACAAGCGTGTGTGGGTCTAAATGCCCCACAATGTCTTGATGCGAACCGTGTTCATCAACAATGCGCGCAATCGTGAGTGACATTGCGCGTAGCATGTCATCAGCTGCAACAAAGCCGCATTGTTCTGCAAATTCAGTCACGCCCTGAATACCAATTCGCAGCATGGCGCGGTCTGGTACGTTGAGCAGCGTTGCCATTTGGCGCGTCACAAACTCACCTTCTGGTAAGCCAGTAATTGCGTTGCGTTGCGTTTGCCAACTCACTGCGTCTAGCGTGTTGCGAATCCGCAAGCCTAATTCTTGAATATCAAACGGCTTGGTGATGTAATCCGTTGCGCCCATGGCTAAGCCTTGCAGCTTGTCTGAGCGTTGATCACGTTCGGTCAGAAAGATCACTGGCAGCGTATGCGTATTACGCCGAGTGCGTAATTGGCGGTAGACCTCAAAGCCATCAATATCCGGCAAGCGGATATCTAACAGCACTAGGTCTGGGCTAGCTTCTTCAGAAAGACGCACACCCTCTTTGCCCCAATTGGCAACCACAACCTGATACCCTAAATTTCCAAGGTACTGGTTCAGCATTTGCGACATGTCTGGGTCATCTTCAATCAGCAAAATACTGCGATGAACCTCCGGCGCCATATTCGCCAATTCGGCGTCAATATCAATAGGTGTTGGCATAATTACTACTTATTCTGTTACCAGTGCCAAAAGATCGTTTGCTGCACGCCGCATGTCTAATAGTAACAATCCCAAGCGCGCATCAGAACGCGCCATCACAGTTAACACTGCGTTACCACCAACAGCTGTTAGCAAGACATACCCAGTTTTCCCTTTGATATAGACCTGATCTAGTTCACCACGGCCTAACTCTAACGCGATCCGTTCCCCCAACGACAACATCGACGCTGACATTGCTGAAACACGATCTTCTTCTACATCTGTAGGTAATACAGAGGCAATGGTGAGACCATCAGTGCGAACCAATGCGGTTGCTTCCACATCTGGAGAGCGATCCATCAACTGGCGCATGCGTGCTTCAACTTGTTCAACATTTGTCATAGAGGTTACATCCTCGCGCATTACCGTCGCGATTTCACATTGTTGGGAATGAGCGATACCTTGGCTCATTTAGCATCTTTTGCACAATCTTCAGAACAACACTAAATCATTTACCCGTTGTTTTGAAGTAAAAATACATATCGTGCAATTTTATTATATAGGTGTTGAAAACCTCAGTGCAATCTTTTATCTGCAAATTTCATGCCCAAGTTGAATATTTTTAGACAGTGCAACAAAAAAGGCAACATCCATTGCTGAATGCTGCCTTTTTGCAACTGTCTATTACGTTACTAGTCGTCTAGTTGGTTTCAATCGTTACGCTGTTAATGAGTGTGCCCGGCGGTAAGTTTGGCACGTTCGGGTCACGCAGTTGAATTTGGTTGACTGCGTCCATACTTGCTTCGTCTGCAACTTCACCAAAAATGGTGTACCCACCGTTTAGGAATTCGGCTGGTTCAAAGGTGATAAAGAATTGGCTACCGTTGGTATCTGGTCCTGCGTTTGCCATTGCAAGCAAGCCTGATTTATCAAAGGTAACATCGTCTACCGTTTCATTCACAAACTGATAGCCTGGGCCGCCCATCCCGGTTCCGGTTGGGTCCCCACCTTGCGCCATAAAGTCTTGCAGCACGCGATGGAAGGTAACACAGTCGTAGAAGCCTTCATTTGCTAAGAAGACAAAGCTATTGACTGTAATTGGCGCAATATCGGCGCGCAAGTTGAGACGAATTTCGCCAGCAGTAGTATCCATGACAGCAGTGTAGCTGGCGTCTGGATCAATTGTCATTTCTGGCGCTGCATCATATTGCAGGTCTTTTGGCGTACAAGATGGCTCTGAGGCAACTTCAGCAGAGACAGCCGCGCCATCATCTTCAGCAGCAAGCTCTTCTGAGGCAGCATCTTCTTCAGCGACCTCTTCAAGAGGGGCTTCGGTTGGAATAGAGGCGATCTGCGTTTGTTGCGCAGCTTGCGCTTCAAGATCGGCAGATCGGCGTGAGTCGGCAGCAGCCCGATTACCTTGCCGCACAGACACAGAAATTATCGCCAAGAGCGCCACAACCAATCCACCGGCGATAAAGACCCACCAGTTTACTTTTTCATTTTGTACTTGTTTTGTTTTTGGGCCGTAAGTGCCCTTGCGTTTTTTTGCCATGTTTTTATAGAAAATCCTTTAAATAGGGTAACTGCTCACGTCCTAACATTATGTTTAGAGCGACCTATATAGTTACTAAGTAGGTTGAATATAGCGGCCTTATTGTAGCGGGAATTTGATTGATCTCAAATATCGATTCTGGTGCGATTCGATTATTGATGAACGCGAACGGGAGTTCCTAATTCAGCAAATTCGTAGAGCCAAGCCGAGTCTGCCAGTGACATATTCACACAGCCGTGGCTCATAGGGGTGCCAAAGTTGCTATGCCAATACGTGCCGTGAAAGCCATACCCTTGATGAAAATACAATACGTTGGGCACACCGGGCACGTTGTAACCGGGTCCGCTCATATCTTGCTGATCATATTTCAAATACACCCGAAAGTTACCTTCAACTGTGGGCGTGTATTCGGTTCCAGTCGACACTATAAATGCGCGCTTTACCGTTTCGCCTTCCATCGCAAACACAGTTTGCGTGGTTAATTCCACATCTAGCCACCGGCCACCACTAGCCACATGTTCAGCAAGTTCACTGCCAGATGGCGGTAAGTTGGGCGCTGTTGGTAACGCTAGGATCAATGGCGGCGGATCAGGCACTAGCCGGTCTAGCCAAACATAGGCGGGCTGGTCACCTGCTTCACGCGCCTCATAATTAACAAGCGCTGGTTGCAGCGTGGCCCGCGCAGAGAAAATGGCTTCTGAGGTTTTATTTGCGGTTGGCAGCGGTTTAACTTCTGCAATTTGGTCAACAGAGTTGACCTGTTGCCGTGTCCGATCTGCCCAGCCGATAATAATCGCTGTGGCTAAAATCATGACGATAATCAGGCCAGTCAGAAAACGCTGCAACATATTTGTTTATGATTGCTTAATTGCTTCTTTTTCGATGTAACAACGCACACCTTCCGCAATGCCTTGGGCCAGTAAGTCTGGCTGATTGAGCAGCAGATCACGGTCTAACAACATAAAGCCAACTTCAATAATCGCCGCTGGCGTTGTTGGGGCAACTTCACGATAGGCGTGATAGTAGGTCATGTCATACGTGACACTGCCAGAGTGATATTTCATCTGGGTGCGGCGGCCGTAGCGTTCGCTGATACAGCCAACTAAGCGCGCCGAAAGTTCTGGGACCTGATTATCCAGCGATCCAGCGACTTTGAATCCAGTTGCCTCGTCATTAATGAAAGAACAAGAGTCCGCATGAATCGACACCAATGCCTCGCCTGCATAACCGTCTAGGCGCGTATCAAATTCTTCTAACCGATCCACCACGTAACCAAGTTCTTGCAGTCGCACGATGGTTGCATCTGCAATTGCAATGTTGATATCTAGTTCATGGATCGACTCATCGTCTGGACAAACTGCGCCAGCATCACTGCCTAAATGCCCCACAACAATGCCAATCCGGGGGCCATTGACATTTTCAACGGCAACGTCAGTTGGGGCTGCGGGCGCTGTATCGGCGGTGTTTTGCGCTGCATCTGCTTGCGCAACAACATCATCTGGCATAGCGACCGGCGTAAATAGCCCAAAGATTGTGGCCAAAATTACCGCAACTAACGTCACGCCAATTATAAATCGGACCACTTCTAGGCCAACGCCCATTACTGTTTGTTCATCTTCTTCTGACATATCTCAGATAGTACCCTTTTCGTTGTTTGCAGACAAGTCTAGAAACAAAAAAAGCCCTGCATGAGCAGGGCTTTTCTAATAAACAAGGGATTCTCGAACTGACTAGTGATTGAGAATTTGTGATAGGAAGAGCTTTGTGCGTTCTTCTTCTGGATCGGTAAAGAATTTCGCTGGGGTATTTTCTTCCACAATCACGCCGTCATCAAAGAACAGTACGCGGTCTGCAACAGATTGCGCAAAGCCCATTTCGTGGGTTACAGCCATAATGGTATAGCCTTGTTTGGCAAGGTCACGCATTACGTCAAGCACTTCTTTAATCATTTCAGGATCAAGCGCTGATGTTGGTTCATCAAAGAGCAAAATCTTTGGTTCCATTGCCAGTGCCCGAGCGATTGCAACACGCTGTTGCTGACCACCAGAAAGCTGACCAGGGAACTTAGCAGCTTGTTCTGGAATACCAACGCGGTCTAGCCAGCGCATGGCAACTTCTTCTGCTTTTTCACGTGACCACTTGCGCACGTTGATTGGCGCTAGCGTGACGTTGTCCAACACGGTGAGGTGCGGGAACAAATTGAACTGTTGGAACACCATCCCCACTTCACGGCGGATTTCTTGAATGTTCCGAATGTCGTGCGTAAGTTCGGTGCCATCAACAATGATTTGCCCTTGTTGATGTTCTTCCAAGCGGTTGATACAGCGGATGAAGGTTGACTTCCCAGACCCAGATGGGCCGAGAATAACGATCACTTCGCCTTCACGAACGGTCACATCAATGCCTTTCAATACGTGAAAGTCACCATACCATTTTTGTACATCCCGGCAAACAACCATTTCCGGGCCAAGTTCTTTTTTTTCTGCTGTCATTGAATGTCTCCTTTCAGGAGCTTTCAGCGGTCAGTCTTCAGCGGCCAACTGGTGCGTAATGCGCCAAGCTGGTTGCTAGTAGCTGATTGCTGATCGCTAGTTCCTATCTTTCTCCAACGCCGAGTTGTGTCTCTAGACGCCGACTATATCCTGCCATGATTGCGCTACCGAAGAAGAAAATCACTGCGAGTAGCAGGTATGGTTCGGTACGCACGTTAATCCAGTCTGGCTGGCCACTAATGTTATTTGCAACTGCCAACAAGTCGAACAGACCTACAAGGAACACCAACGAGGTGTCTTTGAACAACCCAATGAATTGTCCCACAATTGAAGGAATTACAGCCCGCAATGCTTGCGGCATGATGATGTATACGTATTTTTGGAACCCGCTCAGCCCAACAGCATCGGCGGCTTCCCATTGGCCTTTGTTCAGTGCTTGCAGCCCACCCCGCACGTTTTCTGCGAGATATGCCGCAGAGAAGAAGGTGAACCCAGCCATTACACGCCAAGTGTTGTTGATATCTGTGCCCGGTGGCAAGAAGATTGGGAACAAAATGATCGCCATAAAGATAATGGTAATCAGCGGCACACCACGCACCATTTCAATAAAGAGCGTGCTGAAGGCAGCCAGTACGTTCCCATCAAACGTGCGCTGGAAGGCGTACGCCAAGATCACAATTAGCAGTGGCCAGAAGGCGAGTACGCTCTCGAACAGATTGCGTGACGTTGCCAGCAATTCAGGCGTAGACGTTGCCAAGAAGAACGCCGCCGCCACGCCGGCCAAGATGTAGGTAAAGCGTTTTGGCACGCCAGTGATTTCACTACGGCGCCCAAGTGCTAGCAACACCCCTAGCGGGAATGACACCACAATCGCAAAGAGCGAAATGATGAGCGTTAGCAGCAACCCACCCCAAGTTTGATCTGGATCGACAACTTCAATTGGTTGGTAGTCAATGCCATAGATGGCAGACGCAATTACTGGTGTAAATTGGCGTATCGCCATTACCGCGATCCAGCCTAGCATCAACCAACCACCAAGCCCGAGGTTGAAGTCTGGCCGTTCGCCACCTCTAACAAGCGGCAACACAAAGTTGTAAATCAGCAGCAGCGCAAAAATACCGTGAATAATAAACACGATTGCTGAGGCTAACCCAAAGCTTCCGGCAACGCCTAAGCCAACGGATTGCGCCAGCGTTTTGACGGAGGTATCTACAATGCCATCGATGAACAGGCCGTAAATCAACCAAGTGTTGATAATCCAACCAAGTAAGCTTACGCCAACAGCCTGCCGTTTATATAGCGTGATGTACAACGTTGTGAACAGCATAATGCCGGCCAAAATGATGTTGATCATGCCCGACATGGTTGACCCTAGTAAGAGTTTCCAGACGACAAATGGCGACATTAGCCATAAGAAATTCATCAGCAAGCGCCAAATCGAAAGCTGCTGCGAGCCTTGACCTGGCACATAAATATCATCTGTTGGTTCTTGCTCTGGATCTAGCACCTGTGTCACTAAGACAGAGAAGATTGCTAACCCAATCAGAATGCCAATCACCGCCCAAAGGCGTGGTGAGTATTCTTTGAAGCGGAAGACCATGAGGTTTGCGAAGTTATCGCGCACTGCACCCCAGTTTGCCCCAGCGTCATCGGTAAACAAGTTCCGGCCAAGGTAAACATATTCTTCTCCCTTGATCACAACATCAGGATTGCTGCTATCAATAGAGTATTTGTATTGGCGAACGTCTACCCCGAACATGTTTTGCTCAAATGGGATTAACACACTTTCACCGGCTTCAAGCAGTGCCATGTCTACGCCAGGGTCGTTGAACTCAGCAACAGGAATGCGTTCGTTGATGTTTAGCGGAACATCATTAAATGTTGCCCGCACCAGACCGTATTGCCACATTTGCAACACGATTGAAACAACAAACAGCACAATCAACAACGAAATAAGCACGTTGGTGACGGAGTTATAGAGGTTTTCTTTGATCCAGTACGTTTGCGGCGTGTGGCGCTTGCCGATTGCGGCAGAGGCCATCCAAGCCAGTGTGCCCAACCAAATCGCTAAAATAATAACGGTTGAAATGGGCGCAGACGTAAAGCGCGCAATGGTATAGCGCAAAGTCAGCCAACTAAGCAGCAGTAACCAGATCGGTAAAATCCAGCCACTGAAGAAGTATTCTTTTACAAAGCTACCGAAGTTGAAGCCACGTTGTGGTTGTGTAGTCATATCAGTATCTCCTTTAGCGCTCAACGAGCTTGACTTTGGTGTTATACCAGTTCAAGAAGGCTGAAATAATCAGACTTAGTGAGAGGTAGAAGATCATCGTCAGCAACATACCTTGGATTGCACGCCCAGACTGGTTCACAGTCGTAAACATGATGGTCCAGAAATCTGGGAAGGCCACAATCTGGGCCAACGTGGAGTTCTTCGCAAGGTTGAGATAGTTACTGGTAAGCGGCGGGATAATAACGCGCAGCGCCTGCGGTAAAACAATCAAGCGCAACCGCTGACTCTCGGTCAGCCCAATGGCCCGTGCAGCCTCGGATTGTCCCTTAGAGACAGCCTGAATACCTGCCCGCACCACTTCACCAACGTTAGCGCCAGTGTTTAGTACTAATGCGATCAAAATCGCCGCGAATTCTGGGGTCATCTTGCCGCCACCGGCAAAGTTCAACCCTTCAAGGCTAGCGAGTGATAAGCGAATTGGGCTTTCTGGAATAGCCACAATTGAAGACGTAAGCGTGTCTGCCAAAGTCAATTGTTCACTTTCAATAAAGCCTTTTTCTGCAACAAGAATGTCACATTTGCCATCTGAGAAATCTTTGAACGCTTTGTCAGCATCTTTCACACGTTTGATGGTGTAAGGCAAATTCAACGCGCGCAATTCAGAGTCAATATTTGCGGCTTCAAGCGAATCTTTTTCTGCACATACATTTAGGCGGCTATCTTTGTATGTCTTCTGATCAATATCACCAGCGTCTGCTAGGGCCCGAATGCCACCGAGTTCAGATACGTCAACGCTGAAGCGTTCAGCAATAACTTGTGGAATATTTTCCAGACCCGTAATACCGCTTGCGTCATTAACCAACATGACTTGGTTACCCGCGCTAGAGGCACTTGCAACAAACCAGCCAATAATGAGTGGTACGGTCAGAGCAGCCGGTGCCCATAAGGCACGGTTAGTTGTCCCGCCAAGTTTTTCTTCACGTCGGCCAAGCACAACCCAAATCACTAACGCTAGGATTAGCCCAATCGCAATAAAGATGGCCCAAACCCCAAACGATACTGTTGGCACCAAGGACGGGAAATTAAGACCCCGATTACTTAGGAATACGTAATTGCTGCTGGCAGCCGCTTCTTTGATACTGGGTAAGGCTAAGAAGAAAGAGAAGTAAATAAATACAAGTTGCAATACAAGTGGTGTATTACGGAAAATATCTACGTACCATTTAGAGAGGTTTGCAATCAGCCAGTTTTTAGAGAGCCGTGCAATACCAACCAGCGTACCCAGTAATGTTGTCAGGATACAGCCATAGATCGTGATACGAATAGTGTTCACTGCCGCCACAATAATTGCACGCCAGTACGAGTCACTATTTTTATAGTCCATCCCAAAGGATGTTTCTGCCACATCAAACTGTGCTGCAGAATCCATAAAATCGTAAGCACAACGATATGAGAATGATCCATCTTCACAGATGAATTGGGCTTCCCCTAACGCTTCTAGGTTGCCAGCCACATTGCCAACAAACCAAGAAACTGTCAGTGCAACAACAATCGCGCCAATAACCTGAGCAATAATGCCCAATACGCGAATATCGAATAGCCTCGAGATTAACTTAGAGATAGTCGAATTACTTTCCATAGGCAAAGATGCCCCTTGTTGTGATGAATTTGTTTTACCAGAAAAAAGATAGGGTTTCCCCAAAATATGCGAAGTCTGTCCTATTCCTCGCTCTTTCCCATTGCTTCAGTGTTATAGGGTTGACTAAAACCAATCCCTAACAACTGACACAGAATAGTACACTGACTATGGGTTTGATACAAGTTAAAGCGATCTACAATTGGTTATATTGACGGCTTGTTTGCCTCTGCACAGCGCCAACGGCACGCTAACTTGCTTGATTTACACACAACTTCGGCCATGTGGCACACAATAATCTCTAATTTTTGACAAACGCCAAACAAATCACGAACAAGCTTACAAAGCCGTGCTAATGCTGAATTTTCAACACCACTAGCAGTTTTTTGCGCCGCCTAGCGGATGTTGCGCAACCACGCAGAATCAAAAACGGCCCAGTAACAGGTTGCTACTGGGCCGTTTTCTTTAGTTGATCAGATCAGCCTGCGACAGACTGAAGCTGGTCGATTTAGCGGAATGGTGGAGCGTAGATCAAGCCACCATCGTACCATTGGGCGTTTGGACCACGACCCAAGCCTAGAGGTGTTTCCAAACCTAGGTTGCGTTCGTAGATTTCGCCGTAGTTACCAACTTGGCTGATGATTTGGTAGCAGAAGTCATTTGGAAGACCAAGTGCTTGTGCCAATTCACCTTCAACACCCAACAGGTTCAAGTGACCTGGGTTGTCGCTGGTTAGGAAGTCATCAACGTTAGCAGATGTGATACCGAATTCTTCAGCTTGTACTGTACAGTTGACAGACCAGCTCACGATGTCACCCCAGTTGTTGTCGCCGTGGCGGCTAACTGGACCGAGTGGTTCTTTTGACATGGTTTCGTCAAGAATCACGTGTTCGTCGCCGTTGGTCAATGAGGTTGCTTTGATTGATGCTAGACCTGACTTGTCAGTGGTCATACCATCACATGAACCTTCGTCATATGCAGCGGTGGTTGATGGATTGTCTGGGAAGACTTTGGCTTCATAGGTGATGCCGCGAGCGCGGAATACGTCTGCCAAGTTCTTTTCTGTGGTTGTACCAGCTTGTACACAAACTGTACCGCCTTCCATGTCTTCCAGGGTTTCGATGCCAGCGTCAGCACGAACCATCATGCCTTGGCCATCATAGAATGTTACTGGAGCGAAGTCGAAACCTAGGCTGGTGTCGCGGCTGATTGTCCAAGTCGTGTTACGGATCAAGACATCAACTTCACCAGATTGTAGGGTTGGGAAGCGGGTGGTACCGGTTGTTGGGGTAATTTCAATTGCTGAAGAGTCGCCCAATACTGCTGCTGCGATTGCACCACAGTAGTCAACGTCAAAACCGCTGAATTCGTTGGTATCTGGGTCAAGGAAACCAAAACCAGGTAGGTTAGCGTTACCACCACATTTCAGGGTGCCACGCGCTTGTACTGCTGCCAAGGTGTCACCGCCACCTTCGAATTGTACAGCGACTGGTTCTGCAGATGCGGCTGAGTCAGCAGCGGCTGCAGCGCCTTCCATAGCTTCAGCGACTTCAGCTTTAGCAGCTTCAACCATGCCGTTAGCTTCTTCGACTTGTGCTTGTGCAGCTTCAAGTTGACCTTGTAGGTCAGCAACTTGACTTTGCAATTCTGCTGCAGCGCCACCGCCACATGCAGTCAAGACTACTGCAAAAGCTGCAGCAATCATCACGATAAGAATTGATTTGCGATTCATATTCGATCTCCTCCGAGGAATTTCTAGATCACATAAAGTTAACATGCGGAAATACTAACGTATGTATTTAGTATCTCCACGGCAGCATTATATGGAAACTGTAGTGTTTCGACAACCCAATTCTTACTAAAGATTTGCAACACCCTTGTCGAAAAAAAAGTAAATACGCAATTTATTGTGCGCGACACAGGCAATTTAGTATGAATGCGCCTAAATCTTGGACACAGATTTGTGTATAGACGCCTAAACGCACTAGAGGTTTATTCGGCAAGCGGCAGGAAGTTGGGAGTCTCTTTTCCCAAATTACGGTCATATATTTGTGTATATGTGCCTAAGTGCGCGTGGATTTGGTCACAATAATTTGCAGGCAATCCTATCTCTTCAGCAGTCGCTGTATCGTCTAGCTGCTGCAAACACCCAATGACAGCATTAACTGTAGCGATCCAATTGCTATCGCTTGTAGAAATAAGCGGGCCAATAGCTTGTGGGAAAAAGTTCAATGGCAGGATTTTGCTAGCCGCCGGGTCTGTCATTGCGCGGTGCGCTTCAATAAGCATCGGGCGTGGCAGCACCAGCGCCTTACAGTCACCGCTGTTATATCGCCCGTAGAGTGTTGTCCAAAGGTCTACGTATTCAAGATCTAAGTCTTGGTCATTTTCAGCAACAAACAACGGATCTAATACAGCTTCATAATCTGCACCGGGCAAGGCGCAGGTGGGCACATTATGCAGGCTATTCCAACTCGTATAATCCGCATTGACCAATAAGCCCGCCCCACTTTGATAGACAGATCGCGCATAGCCAATAGCACCGTCTTCGATGCCTAACTGCGGGCGTGCCGTGTGGAAAACAATATCCACCGTGTGATTTTTCAAATTTGCAATGGGGTCTGCCATCACAAACCCATCAAAGTGCACCGCGTTAGGGTCATCAAAAAGCGCGGCAGCCAAGGCGCGGCAAATATCTGTGTCTAAGCCGGAATAAGCGCCATCATCATTGATGTAAGCAAATCCAGGATAGTCCACATACACCCCACACCGAACGACCCCATTTTGCTTAACTTGCTCAGCGATTGGTAAGGGCTCAGGTGTTGCTGTTGGCGGAACTTGTGTTGGCTCAGGCGCTGGTGGCGTGCTACAGCCTGCTAAGCAAGCCAGCAACACCATTAGGCAAGCCCCATAATAGTTACGCATAAATAGAAGAACAGGCATTGAAAAGAGGGATTATGGCCGCTGATATAAGCCAAATGTGTCGATAAGGTCACAGACTAAGTCTGGCATGAAATATCGCGTCGCGTTGCCATTGGCAGTTCGATTACGCAAATCAGTCGCGGAAATTTCAATTAGGGGCGCATCAATCCAATTTAAGCGGTCTGGCAAAGTTGGCAGAAAATTAGTTAGCACGTCTAGCGCAATCGCGTCATCCGGACGCCGCATAACGCCAAGTTGCGCAACGCTTAGAATTTCCGCCGGTGCCCGCCAGCGAGCAAAGCTTGCCAGCGAATCGCCACCCATTAGGAAGAATAGTTCTGCCGTTGGATATTGCGCTTGAATAATATTGAGGGTGTCGATGGTGTAGTGCGGCGCTGGGCGCTCCGTGTCTACCAAAGACAACTGAAACATGGGGTTATCACTAATTGCTGCCCCAACAAGGCGCAGCCGCTTGGCAACCGAGGTGATTTGCTGCCCCTGCTTTAACGGATTCAACCCGGCCGGAATCCAAAGGACCTGATCAAGCTGGAGTTGTTCTGCGGCAGTTTGCGCTAACAGCAAGTGCCCATAGTGCGGCGGATCAAAAGTACCGCCAAAGAGACCAATTCGCTGAGCTACTCGATCCATTCCAGTTCGTAATCATCGATGACAACCGTGTCACCGTTTTCAATCCCTGCGGTGCGCAGCGCCTTATGGACGCCAATCGCTTCTAAAATACGTTGGAAATAACGCACAGCATCGCCGTGTTCCCAGTATGTCATGCGGGCAGCGCGTTCAACACGTTCACCACGCACGCGGAAAATACCGGGCTCTTCTTCTTCAACTTCAAACCAATCTGGCGCTTCGACTGGCGAATACGTAGGCGTTGGCTCAAACTTGATCGGATCTGGCGCGTCTTTTAGTAAATCATGGGCCTTAAAAAGCACTTCCCGAATACCCTGATGGGCAATCGCAGAAATTGTCATTAAGGTATAGCCTTGTTCTTTAAATGCGGCTTCTAACGCTGGGATTTTCTCAGCAACGTCTGGCATATCAATCTTGTTCAGCACAACCACTTGCGGTTTATCTGCCAGATCTTCATCAAACAAGGCCAGTTCAGTCATGATCTTATTGAAATCCAAAAGCGGATCAGCCGACCAACCGTCTAACATGTGAATCAAAACCCGCGTGCGTTGGACATGGCGTAAGAACTCGAACCCAAGCCCGACACCCTGATGCGCGCCTTCAATAAGGCCGGGGATATCTGCCAACACCATCGTTTGATAGCTACCAAGATCGGCAACACCTAGGTTTGGCACAAGCGTTGTAAATGGATAGTTTGCAATCTTAGGCTTTGCCGCACTTACAACGCTCAAGAAGGTAGACTTGCCCGCATTCGGAACGCCAACAATGCCAACATCCGCTACAAGCTTCAGCTCTAACTCTGCCTCAAAAGAAACGCCCGGATCACCTTTCTCAGCGATATATGGCGTTTTACGGCGTGAGTTTGCAAAGTGTTGATTGCCACGGCCACCTTGGCCGCCTTTGGCAACGAGCACTTTTTCACCCAATTCAGCAAGATCAGCAATGATCTTACCGGTTTCGATATTGCGCACCACGGTGCCAACCGGAACTTTTACAATCAGGTCTTTGCCGTATTTGCCAGATTTATTGCTACTCCCACCGCGTTGGCCGTGTTGTGCAATAAAACGGCGCTTTTGCTGGAACGGCAAGAGCGTGTTCAAGTGTGGATCAGTCACAAAATAAACGGAGCCACCGTGCCCGCCATCGCCACCATCTGGCCCGCCTTTCGGGACAAATTTCTCGCGATGGAAGTGCACCATGCCATCGCCACCGTCTCCGGCTGCGATCTCCACAGTTGCTTGATCAAAGAAGCGTGTTGTATTTCTACCCATTCGAACGATTATACACTGCCTGTCGCCCTCTAAGCGTGATTATGCCGCTTAAACCGAGATTGCATTCCCCAAAATCATGATTTTCAAACCTACGAATCACCACAACCCTACCGTAAAACGATGCCTTCGGTACAGTTTGAGAAATATTTCACATATGCTTGATTTGCTTTGTTTTTCATGCTAAATTACGGTTGTTTCACACTGTTTTATCAATATGTGGCAAATTGGTAGAGTCTAGACTCTAATTATGAGATATAGACTATAACTGTTTCAATCTGAAAATTTTCCTTCTGCAAGCCGAATTGGTAACCCTCTTCTTAAGATGAGCGTCGATAACATTCCAAAAATTGTAATTAGCCGCCTGCCCGTATATTTGCGCGCATTAAATCGCATGGTGCAAAATTCTCAACTTGTGACCTCAAGTCATGAACTTGGAAAAGCACTTGGCATTAGCTCTGCCCAAATCCGGAAAGATTTGTCACACTTTGGCGAGTTTGGCAAGCAAGGCACTGGCTATCAAGTTGAATTCCTAATTACCCAACTGCGGCAGATTTTGAATCTTGACCGCGAATGGGAAGTCGCCGTTATTGGCTCTGGTGACATTGGGCATGCAATTACCCGCTATCAAGGCTTTGCTGATCGCGGCTTCCGTGTCACTGCCATTTTTGATAGTGACCCTAGTAAAGTTGGCACCAAAATCAACGGGTTAGAAGTGCAGCCCGCCGATGACATCATCAAAGTGCTACGCGAACGCAATATCCAAATTGCAATGCTGGCCATCCCAGCAGAATACGCACAATCGGCAACAGATACCATCGTAGAGGCCGGCGTCCGCGCCATTCTGAGCTATGCGCCCATCAGCCTAAACGTACCGGACCATGTAAAAGTACGCTACATTGACCCCGTCACGCACTTGCAATCGATGACGTTCTACCTTTCAACGGAAGATGATCTGCTTACACAGCCACTGTAGTGCATAGCACCTCACAATAAAACAAAAAGCCCTTCACTGTAATACAGCGAAGGGCTTTTTTTATAATAATTTGCTTGTACGTTGTAGTGCTTACTACCCCACACGCGGCAACATTGGCCGCAGGGTTTCGTACATTTCTAGCGCTTTACCAGCGCCAATTGCCACAGCAGCTAGCGGATTATCAATCAGATACGCCGGCACACCGGTTTCCCGAGTTAGCAAGCGATCAATATTGCGTAGCAATGAGCCACCACCGGTTAGCACCATCCCCCGATCAATTGCATCTGCGGCCAGTTCTGGTGGCGTTCGCTCAAGCACAGACTTTGCAACGCCCACAATAATATCGAGCGGTTCACGCATGGCTTCAGAGACTTCGTCACTACTAATCGAAACGGCGCGCGGCAAACCAGAAACCTGATCACGCCCGTTGATTTCGATTGTTTCAGGGTCTTCTGGGGGAATAGCATAGCCAATTTGCAGCTTGATTTCCTCAGCGGTGATTTCACCAATCACCAAGCCGTACTTTTTACGAATATAAGAGGCAATCGCTAAGTCAAGCTTCAGGCCGCCCACCCGTTCAGATTCAGCCGTAACAACCCCATTCATTGAAACGATAGCGGCTTCAGTTGCGCCACCGCCAATATCTAGTACCATGTTGCCAGACGGCGTGCCAACTGGCATCCCGGCCCCAATTGCAGCCGCAAGCGGCTCTTGAATAAGGTAAGCACTGCCCGCACCTGCCGATAAGGCAGCCTCATGCACAGCACGGCTTTCTACACTGGTCACGCCATAGGGCACACCAACCATCACTTTTGGGCGGAATAAGCGAAAACGGCCACTAATTTTTTGAATAAAGTAGCGCAGCATAGCTGTCGTAACTTCATAGTCTGCAATAACGCCTTCTTGAATCGGGCGCATCACTTCAATGATTTCTTCTGGAGTACGCCCGTACATTTCGCGCGCTTCTTGACCAACAGCAACAATCTTTTGTTCTGCGACGTCAATTGCAACAATCGACGGCTCGTGCAGCACAATTTCGCCAGCCTCATAAATGAGGATATTCATGGTACCTAAATCGATACCGAGTTCTTTACCTAATGCCATAGATGGTTGATAGTTGTTTGTAATTTAGCCACTGCTGAAGATGTCCAGCCTGTCAAATCGCATTACAAACCGATTAGTTGGAGGGATGCAGCCAAACTGCAACACCAATTATTACAAAAACAGGCGTCCCTTGCGAGACGCCTGTCAAATATAGCACACTCGAGTGTCCTACGCTTGCCTCTAGCAACCCAAATTGGCGTTAGAAGCAAAGCTCCGCGAAGAGCTAGTTTTGGAAGCGATTGCCACTACCGCCGCGTTTGCGGACAGTATTTAGGCGCAAGTTCGCGCGTTGGATCGATTCCATGAGTCGCATGTACTCATCTGGGTTGGTGGTTTTATCCACGCCTTCAGCCAAGAGACGTTCAGCCTCTTCTTTAGCTTTTTCGGCACGCGCCTGATCAATTTCTTCGCTATGCTCAGCAACGTCTGCTAGCACGGTGACCTTTGTTGGGCCAACATCTAGCACGCCGCCGCCAATCGCAAAGACTTGTTCTACGCCATCTTGACTCACAACCAATTCACCAACAGACAGTGTCGTTAGCAAAGGAGCGTGATTTGGCAAAATGCCCATACGACCTTCAACTCCAGGGACGTTGACTGAATCAACTTCCTCAGAGAAAACCAAACGCTCTTGCGTGACGATTTCACACAAAATAGGCATCAGGTTACGCAGCCTTCATCTTTTCTGCACGTGCAGTCACGTCTTCAATGGTCCCAGCGTACATAAATGCACTTTCTGGCACGTCGTCGTGCTTGCCGTCAAGAATTTCGCGGAAAGAGCGAACCGTGTCTTCAATCTTCACGTACACACCAGTGGTACCGGTGAAACGTTCTGCAACGCGGAATGGTTGTGAGAAGAAACGTTCGATGCGGCGTGCGCGCGCAACCAACATTTTGTCTTCTTCAGAGAGTTCATCAACACCCAAAATGGCGATAATGTCTTGCAAGCTTTGGTAGCGTTGCAGAACACGTTGGCATTCACGGGCAACTGCGTAGTGTTCTTCACCCACAACTTGTGGATCAAGCGCACGGCTGGTTGATGAGAGTGGATCCACAGCTGGGTAAATACCCTTTTCTGCAATTGGGCGTTCTAGCGCAATTGTTGCATCCAAGTGAGCAAAGGTTGCTACTGGCGCAGGATCTGAGTAATCATCTGCAGGCACGTATACAGCTTGCAGTGAGGTAATTGAGCCTTTCTTGGTTGAGGTAATGCGTTCTTGAAGTTCACCCATTTCCGTCCCAAGTGTTGGTTGGTACCCTACAGCTGAAGGCATCCGACCCAACAACGCTGACACTTCTGCACCACTCATAACAAAGCGGAAAATGTTGTCAACGAAGAGCAGTACGTCTGAACCTTGATCACGGAAGTGTTCAGCCATGGTCAAACCGGTTAGTGCCACGCGCAAGCGCACACCAGGTGGTTCGTTCATTTGGCCGAAGACCATCACCGTGTCTTTCATCACGTCTGCTTCGATCATTTCTTTATAGAGCGCGGTCCCTTCACGAGTCCGTTCCCCTACACCAGCAAACACAGAGTTACCGCTGTGTTCAGATGCAATTGAGCGAATGAGCTCTTGAATAATAACCGTCTTACCCACACCAGCACCACCGAAGATACCGGTCTTACCACCTTTGGTAAATGGAGCAATCAGGTCAACCACTTTAATGCCCGTTTCGAAGATTTCAACTGCTGTTGATTGTTCTTCAAAAGATGGGGCTTGGCGGTGAATTGGTGACGTTGCAGCAGCTTCTAGGTCGCCCAAAGGCACACCGTCGATTGCTTCGCCAAGCACGTTGAAAACGCGCCCTAGCGTTGCAGGACCAACCGGCACACTAATTGCTGCGCCTGTAGCGTTTGCTGGTACGCCGCGTTGGAGGCCTTCAGTAGCACCCATTGCAACCGTACGAACTTCGCCGCCACCAAGGTGACGTTGAACTTCTAGTACCAGATCTTCTTCGCCTTCACGTGGAACCACGATCGCTTCGAAAATTTCTGGCAGTTGCCCTTCGAAACCGCAGTCAACAACTGCGCCTTGAATTTGTGTAACTTTTCCTTGTGACATTTTGCTTTTTATGCCTTTTATTTTTTGTGCAGGCAACTGTAGGTAGTTGCCTGCTAAATATCAGTTCGTTATTTCTTGTTCAGTGCTTCAACGCCACCGACGATGTCCAGCAACTCGCTCGTAACTGCCAATTGACGCGCTTTGTTATAGGTCAAGCGCAAGCCAGCGGCGAGTTCATTTGCGTTGTCAGTTGCGTTCTTCATCGCAACCATGCGAGCACTGTGCTCACTGGTGATTGATTCAAGTACTGCTTGATACACTTGCACTTGCGTAAAGCGTGGCAAGATTGTTTTCAAGAGCTCTTCAGGTGATGGTTCATAGATGTAGCCTGCTGCAGTCGCATTCGTTGCAGTTTGGCTCGCATCGATGTGTTCACCCATCGCTTGATCTTCAGCGTTGTCGCTGCTGCTCATCGGCAGTAGCCGAGTCACTTTCGCATCTTGACGAATAGCATTGATGTAATCGGTATACGCAAGGTAAACCTCATCAACATCGCCAGACAGGTAAGCATCCATTGCAGCCCGAGCAATTGGAGACACGTCTACAAAAGAAGGTGTCCCACGGAAGTTATCGAATGCTGATTCAATTTCAGCACCCATTTGGTACAAAACGTCACGCCCTTTGCGGCCAACCGTCATATATTTGACAGGCATCGTCGCGTTCTTTTGGAACTGCGTCGCCGCATTGATAACATTGACATTGTAAGATCCAGCCAAACCGCGGTCACTAGAGATCAGAATGACCAAGACTTGCTTGATTTCTTCTCGTTCTTCTAGCAATGGGTGCAACGCACCCCCGCCACCTTGGCCAGCAAGACTATTTAGAACACCAAAAGCTTTACTTGAATACGCCCGAGACGCACCCACAGCTTTTTGCACTTGTCGCAGACGTGACGCACTAACCGCTTCCAGCGCGCGAGTCACCTGCGAGATGTTCTTGACGGTTTTGATCCGTCGTAATACGTCGCGTGCGCCTGCCATCAGTTAGCTCCAAGAACCCTTGAAACTTTCAAGCGCCTCTTTCATCATACTTACGGTTTCGTCGCCAAGCTTACCAGTGCTAACAAGGCTTGAGCCGACATCTGGGTAGCTGCTATTTACATAGCGCACTACGCCTTCTTGCCATTCAGCCATGCGTTCAACTGGTACTTCATCAGCATACCCATTTACAGCGGCGTAGATCACAATAACTTGATCTTGCACGTCCATTGGTTGGTATTGACCTTGCTTTAGAACTTCTTGCAAGCGTGACCCACGGTCAAGTTGTGCTTGCGTGTTTTTGTCCAAACCAGAGCCCAACTGCGCGAAAGCAGCCAAAGCGCGGAAAGCAGCCATATCCAAACGCAAGTTACCAGCAACTTTCTTCATTGCTTTTGTTTGCGCGTCACCACCTACCCGAGATACAGAAAGACCCACATTCACAGCAGGGCGAACACCTGCGTAGAAAAGATCACCGTCAAGGAAGATCTGGCCGTCTGTAATTGAAATAACGTTGGTAGGAATGTATGCAGATACATCACCAAGCAATGTTTCAATAATTGGGAGTGAGGTTAGTGAACCACCAGAGGTTGAGGTGGTTGCCAATTCGTAATCGTCGGCATTGTCCATGGCTTTGATTGCTTCTTCAGCAGCTTCAAGCCCCATGGTACCGCCATAAATTTGGCCGTCTACACCAGCATCGCCATGATCAGCGTCGCCTTTCTTGACAATGATGTAGTCATCAGCCAATTGCGCAGCGCGTTCTAGCAAGCGTGAGTGAAGGTAGAACACATCACCAGGATAAGCTTCACGACCCGGCGGGCGGCGGAGCAAGAGTGACACTTGGCGGTATGCATAAGCATGCTTTGAAAGATCATCATAGATCACAAGCGCGTGTTGGCCTGTTTCCATGAATTCTTCACCAATTGCACAACCGGTGTAAGGTGCAATGTATTGAAGTGCCGCTGATTCATCAGCAGATGCTGAAACTACAATGGTGTGATCCATCGCGCCAGCACGTTCCAAAACACCCACTGACTGCGCGACAGAAGATTTCTTCTGACCAACAGCCACGTAAATGCAGGTAACACCTTTGCCAATTTGGTTGATAATGGTGTCAAGACAAACTGCTGTTTTACCAGTTTGGCGGTCACCAATAATCAATTGACGTTGACCACGGCCAACTGGGGTCATCGCATCAATAGATTTGATACCCGTTTGGAGTGGTGTGTCTACGTCACGGCGGCGAATAACACCCGGAGCAATCCGTTCAATTGGACGGAACTCTGTAGCATTGATAGCGCCTTTGCCGTCAACTGGTTCACCAAGCGCGTTTACAACACGACCGGTGAGTGCGTTACCGACTGGCACTGAAGCAACATAGCCCAGACCACGAACGGCCATCCCTTCGTCAATACCATCGTATTGACCCATGATGATGATACCGACATTGTCGGCTTCAAGGTTGAACACAATGCCCCGAACGCCATTGTCGAATTCAACCAATTCTGCGTTTCGAATGCCACCAAGACCTGAAACACGTGCGATCCCGTCACCAGCTTCGATAACGGTACCTACTTCTTTCGCATCCAACGCTGGCGCATCAAATGCATCGATTTGTTTTTGCAGTTCAGCTGCAATATCGGGCAAGCGAATATCTGTCATTTGAACTCCCTACATTAGTAGTCAGCTAGCCAAAATTTTTTTATACAAGCTTATAAAGCTCGTTTTAAATACAAAATCCAACGGTTTTTGAACTCGTGGATAATACTAGACCTGTGGTCGATTGTCCAGTATTTCACAAACGAAATGTGCTATCAATTGCAAGTGTAACGCTAATCAATCACAAATGCTTTTATAACAGCATTAAACCAGCGCTTTTCTGCACCCGACAAGCAGTCACAATCTTTAAATTCGCATCAGGCAGGTTAAATAAAAACAGCTCCAGATGGAGCCCGTTCCTAAGCATTCAATTGTTACAAGTCTGCTATCCATAGCGCTCGTCGTTACGTCACTCCGCCAGCATCCAGCAACACCCAAAAGTACAGAAACAACTGTACGGCGGCATTAGCGCCTCTGCACTCAGCAGCACAACTTACGGCACGGCAACGCCAATAAAGCCGTGGTCTTGCGCCCAACGTTGGTACGCATCTACCTCTGCCGCATCAGTCAGATAATCAACTGCCAATACCGGCTTGCCTGAAGCTTGCAGCATCTGCAAATAGCCTGCTACACGCTCAATTTTGGGTTGGGCTGCCGTGCTAGTGGCCTGCAAAAACAGACCCTCACTGCCAATCCCATCAATCATTTGCATGTATGCCTGGCTCTCTAACAGATGTTCGCCATTTTGCGGCACGATCATAAAGCCCCCCTGCCCACGCGTAACACGGGCATGCAAGGCAATTCGCTGCACAAACGCAACCATCTCGCTTTGGGCCGACTCGCGCCCTTCTGTGTCTTCAAAGTACTGATGCGCATCTACAAAATCGATGTAGACACCGTCAAATCCGGCATCAATAATGCGATTCAAATACGAATCAGGCGCAGAGATTATCAGGCGCTGCCAATCTTCTTCCCAATAGCGCACCCTGTATTGGCACAGTTCAGGCTGTGCACACGCTTCAGACTCGTGCTGCAGCAACCAAGCCGGCGCATCCGCAACCCATTGCTCCTGCCAGTAGAACTGATTGTTCGCCGCTTGCCCAACACTCATGTAAGCAAGGACAATACGCTGGGCTCCATCCGGCCTAGACTGCAAAGCGGCCACGTCGGCGGGCGTCCAAACTGCCTGACCCGAACCGGTATGTGCATAGCCAGTAACGAACAGGTCATAGTCTGAGGCCGCCACTTGAGCAATCTCCACATCGGATAACTGATATTGCCAGCTAGAGACTTCAGCCAGTTGCGCTTGGATTTGCGCTCTATTCGCAGTTGGGGCTTCCGTTGCAGCCACAGCCGCTTGCTGCGCACCTGCAATTTCAGAACTCAACTCACGATTACTCCGCTCCTGACGCCCTACGACTAGTGTCGGCATCGTCTGAATAGCGATGGGAATCTCACCAGCAGCCTGAAAGCGCACAATTACAATAAACCCAATTACGCCAGCAACAAAAGCAACCATCGTCACTAAAGATCCAAAGCAGCCCCACTGGGCAAGATTAGGTCGATCGGCGTTATCCATCAGTTTTGGCAACCTTCAAGGCGCTTCAAGCACCAGGTCAGTAAGTTTGATTTCATTGTGCAAGTTCCAAGCAATCGGCGCATTGCTTATTCGAGCCTATAAACAGCCCAAACTTTTTATAGTTCAATTTATGATCATATTCAATAAAGGTCACATATTGATTTTGGTAAAGATTGGTTTGAATCTACGCCCCGCCCTGAATCAAAAAGAGCCAACAGGACCTGTTGACTCTTTTCATAGAGGGAGAAATTTGAGAAACGATTACCCCAAATTACCGCACATACTCTTGCAAACCAGCTGAATATTCAGAGCGGCGGATCTTATCTAATGCACGGTTAGCAACCTGACGCATCCCTTCACGTGAAAGGCCGTAGTGCCGCGCAAGATGGCTAAGCGGGCGCATTTCGCCATCATCTAAGCCAAAGCGCATACGCAAAATGCCTGCTTCCCATTCACCTAAGCTATCAATTGCTTTGGCAATTTCGCTAGACATAAGCGTGTCTTCCGCTTCGTCTTCTGGTTGCTGTACGGTTTCATCTGGCAAGAGCTCTTGTAATTCCGTATCAGCCGAGTCGCCAGGACCGACTAATTTTTCTAATGAGGTCACATTGACAACTGCACTTTGCACATTTGACACTTGTTCAGGCGTCCACTTCAGCTTGATTGCAATTTCAGCAGTTGTGGCTTCACGGCCAAACTCTTGCTGTAGCTGCACTTCTGTACGGCGCACTTGCATCACTTTTTGACCAAGGTTGACCGGTAAGCGCACCATTCGGCCAGTATTTGCAACTGAACGCCCAATGGCTTGCCGGATCCACCAAACTGCGTAGGTAGAAAAGCGCGTACCACGCTGTGCATCATACCGATTTGCAGCCTTGATCAGACCGATCTGACCTTCTTGCATCAGGTCTTCAAATGTAAGCCCTGTGTCAAAATAACGACGCGCGACTTTACCAACTAACCCTTGATTGCGCAGCACTAGCTCATCACGAGCAGCACGTCCGCGCGCACAGAGCTGTTCCCAAGTTGCACGTTCTTCGGCCGTCCCGTCTTCAGTTTCAAGGTTGGCTTCTGCAGCATGCCAAGCGGTAATGACTTTTGCTAAGGCAATTTCCTCATCATGCGTCAATAACTCGTCAGCTGATGTTGATGTACGGATTGGCAGTGGTTCGAAGTTGATTATTTTGTCTAACATTGCGGCGGCTCCTGTCGAAAAACTTAGGTCTGTCTAGGTATGCGCCTATTGTACAGCGTTTGTACAAGTTTTGTTAGCCCCAATTCTTGTTTTTGTCTAGAATTTGATTCCCTAATATCCGGAAATCAGTTCAAAACCTGGACAAAACATAACTAAAATTACAACATTCATGTACTTATTGTTAGATACCATGCACTTTCAGGTGATAATGGACTCGAGTCCACGTTAATGTTGGGGCTGTACAGGTTTGAATATTAATCTTTGTTTAACCAAAAACAGCCGATTGTCGAGGTTTTTAGCCCTTGATTCGACAATCGACTGCAATTTTGTCCAGCTTTGAGGTTGTACAGGTTATTTTTTGCCTAACGCTTGCGCTTGATTGAAGGCTGCAAAAACAGCTTTGTCCAACGCCGTACGCAGCCCATTGGCCTCAAGCTCCGCCACTGCCGCTGCTGTTGTTCCACCCGGTGATGTCACCTGATGGCGCAAGGTCGACACGGTTGTCTCAGATTGTGATGCATATTCTGCTGCGCCGCGCACGGTCTGTTTGGCTAACAACTCCGCTTGCGGGCGTGGCAAGCCCATCCGCACCCCAGCATCAATAAATGCTTCTATAAACAAGAACACATAGGCCGGCCCAGACCCATTGATTGCGGTTGCCATATCAATATAGTGTTCGCCAGCAACTTCTAATTGTTCACCCAGCGCGCCAAGGATCGCTTCAGTTTGTGCGCGCTGCGTCTCGGACAGTCCTGCGCTGGCTGTCCAGGCTGTCATGCCCATGCCAACTTGCGCGGGCGTGTTTGGCATTGAACGCACAACTGTGGCATGTCCGGTTAGGCCAGCGATGGTCTCAATCGTCATGCCTGCCATAATCGAAATCAAGAACGCCTCTGGCTTGAGGTGTCCTTTGAGCTCTGGCAAGGCCAGCGGCGCAATTTGCGGCTTAACCGCCAGCACAACAATATCCGCATCTGCCGCAGCAGTGGCATTACCCGCCACGGTATTGATGCCTAACGTGTCTTCCAACTCTGCCCGGCGGTCAGCGCGCGGCTCCGACACTGTAATTTGAGTCGCAGCAACTAGCCCTTGTTTGAGCAAGCCGCCAATAATTGCACCGGCCATCGCGCCAGCGCCAATAAACGCAATTTTTTGATTAGTGAACATAGGTGTCAGGTGTCAGGTGTCAGGTGTCAGGTGTCAGGTGTCAGGTGTCAGGTG
>JAHDBW010000035.1:5085-24476 GCA_020630175.1 Anaerolineales bacterium | reverse complement strand
GGTTACTGATTGCTGTCTCCTCTACACTGTTGTCCAGAATTCAGGTTGCATACAACCTTTTTGGATTAAGCGGTGGTGTTAGTCAAATACAATAACGTTGCGTAGCGCTTCACCGTTTTCAACGGCTTCAATGGCTTCATTGATGTCTTCTAGCTTGTAGCGCTTGGTAATCAATTCATCGAGCTTGAGGCGGCCTTCTTCATAAAGCTCAACCAGCTTTGGAATATCGATATTCAAGCGCGTTGAGCCCATGTTACTGCCCATAATGTGCTGGCTATAGAATGAGAAATTGACGGGCTCAAAACTCATGGTTTGGCCAGATGCCGTCATCCCCACTAACACTAGTGACCCACCGGGGCGAATCAGTTGGAGGCCTTGTTCCATGGCTTTGGTGCTGCCCACGGCAACAAATACGTAATCTGCCCCGCGCCCGCTGGTTAAGGCTTTGACACCTTCTACAACGTCTGCTGTGCTGGGGTTGATCGTGTGTGTTGCGCCAAATTCTTTGGCAGCGGCTAGCTTATTATCGAGTAAGTCGATGCCGATTAGCGGTTGTGCACCAGCGAGGTGGGCACCCTGAATACTGTTTAGGCCAACGCCGCCACAGCCAATGACGGCCACGCTGCTATTTGGCTTGATATCGGCCGTATTGACCACTGCTCCCAGCCCCGTAATGACGCCACAGGCCAACAGAGAGGCGCTTTCCATGGGAACGTTGTCTGATATTTTGACGATTTGTGATTGCTCAACCACGGCGTATTCTGCAAAGCCAGCGACCTTGATGCCTTGATTGACAGCATTGCCCGCTGCATCATGCAAGCGCGTTTCGTGATAAAGCGGAAAGTCACCTTCACAGATGTGCGGTTGGCCTTGGGCACAGTAGAAGCACGTGCCACAGGAGCGCAGTAACGTGACCACAACTGGATCGCCAGCTTGGACTTTGGTGACGCCCGCACCTACTTCAGTCACAACGCCAGCGGCTTCATGCCCATAAACGGTTGGCAGCGATCCACCCCAAGCCCCAGACATTGCAATAATATCGCTGTGGCAAATGGCGCAGGCGCTAAGTTTTATTTTGACTTCACCCGCTTTTGGTGCGTCAATTTGGATGTCTTCAATGACAAGCGGTTTGCCGAATTCACGCAGAACTGCTGCTTTCATAGGGATAAATTCCTCAAAGTTAGTTGGGCGCGCTGTAGCGCCACAATAATACTGTCACAATGTATAGGCCAGCGTGTGGAGGCTGGACTGGTTGAATTATCAGCTAGAGGGTTGGTGACAGTCAATAAAGATCGACGATCCCGTTACACAATTCAATTGGGAACTGTCCCAGAATAGTGATCTAACGACTGCGCCTGTTTTACTTTTGCTTTGGTTGGCTGGGATATGAACTCGGGTCGATATGCGCGGCAATCAGCATTGGCTTTTGGCTTGCAATGGCCGCTTGCACTGCGGCGGCACACGTTGCATAGTCTGTGACGTCTCTGGCGGCGATCCCATACGCGTTAGCAATCTGCACAAAGTCTGGCGCAATGAACTCTGTGCCGCACACGTCATGGCCGCTTTTACGCTGCGCAGAGCGGATCAGGTCTAAGGCCGAGTCGACCATCACCACAACGAGCACTGGATAGTCTGTGCCAGAAAGTAAGGCCAACTCACCAACGATCATTGCCATGCCGCCATCGCCCATAATCACCACAGATGGTGTGGCAGGGGTAGCCATGGACGCTGCAATTGCCGCTGGAATGCCAAATCCCATTGAAGAGAGGCCGTTAGAAACAAAATAACGATTAGGCATATAGGCCGGCCATGTAAGGGCGGTTAGCCCTTTGTGAGCGCCTACATCTGTTGCCATGTAAGTGGTGCGGGGCGTATTGTCCCGAATTGCTGCCAGTACAGTTTGCGGCCACATGCGCCCAGTTGCAGACGGCTGTGTTGGCGGTAAAAGGTGCGCTTGCTGAAAGCGAGCAACACGCGCCGCGCCCCAGTCTGCGTTAGTTGCAGCGGTTGCGGTCGATAGCGCTTGTAAGGCTTGGCCAATATCGCCCACTAAGGTTGCATTGGTTGGCAATACGGGGTCGGCGTTATCCCAATCGGCAATCCAAATAAAACTGCCGTCTTCATCCCACGGCCGGACTAGCTCGCCAACATCAAAGCCGACGGCGATATAGCAATCTGCTTCTGCCAATAATTCATAAACCGGATCATCGCGCATTAGGCCAACAGTGCCAGCGCAAAGCGGATGATCTGCGGGAATCGCGCCTTTGGCTTTGGGCGACATAATCACAGGCGCGTGTAAGGCTTCAGCGCAGGTGCGTAGGTCGGTGTAGGGGTGCTGTGGCTCAATGCCTAGACCAACAATCAGGATTGGTTTCTTGGCGGCGGCTATCAAGGCTTGGGCGTCAGTCAATTGCGTTGGCTGGTGCGGGCGAGTTGCTGGTTTGGCAAGCGGTGCAACGGGTGGCTGCGTCACTGGTAAGATTGCTGTTTGCTTACTGAGCTGTAAATGCACCGGACCGGGGCGGCCATTTGGAATTGCCGCCAGTGCGTCAACCATGGTTTGGGCCACATTGGCGGGCGTGAGCGTTTTAGAGAACTTCGTAATCGGCGTTGTGAGCGCGAGCTGATCAACGTACTGATGCGTGTGATGGGGGCGCAGGCTGTCATCAACGGCAGCGCTAATTAGTAAAACGGCTGAGCGATCCACATAGGCATGACCTAGGCCAGCAAACGCATTGAGTAACCCTGGTCCGAGCGTTGTGAGTGCCACGCCAATTTTGCGCTGAATTTGGCCGTAAACATCGGCCATGTAAATTGCTGAACTTTCGTTATGAACCAGCACAAAGCGGATATTGTTACGTTGCAGGGCGTCAATAATGGCGACGTTTTCACCACCGGGCAGCCCAAAGACGGTGTCAATTTCGGCAGCTTTTAGGGCTTGGGCCAATACATCAGCAACGGTGAGAGAAGACATACGATAAACTCCAAATTAGAAGCGAATGCACATTGGGCGTTTCGCAGGGTAGTGCGGTCTATTTTACGCCTTGGACAAGAATCAAAAAAGGATCACGTTGTGATTGCACGTGATCCTTTTTAGGTTGTGGCTGACCTAACTACTGAAAGAGAAGTGTTACGGGTCGATTTTGAAGGTAACGTCTTCAGTGATTTCGATTTCCGTATTTACAAAGAATTGCTGGTCACAGCTCAACATATTGAGCGAGTAGGTGCCATCTTCAATATTTTGAATTTCGACAACTTCAGTATCTAGCAGCAGGTCGCCGTCTAAGTATTCTTCGCCGTTGAGCAGGATGCTGCAATAGCTAGCGCCCGATTGATTGATCAAAATCAGCGCGTTGACGCCATCAGTGCCGCCCGCAGGCTTGATTGCATACTCAATGTTTTGGTCGATGCGGAACGTGTCGCGTAACCAAGCGCTGCCATCACAGGCGTCCATGCGCAAGTTGTAATTGGCATCTGGCAGGTCTGGAATATCTAAGCTAGCGCCGGTTTCTAGGGTGGCCCCTTGAAGCATCTCTGTTCCGTTCAAGTAAATTTGGCAGAAAGACTTGTCATCGCTGTTGATCACGCGCAGCACGTTGAGTTCACCGGATGCTTGCAGCTCAAAATCGTCTGTTTCGGGTTGCTCTGGTGCGGTGGGCGTAAGCACGGCGTTATCGACAGTGCCTATTTCAGTGTCTTCTGGCTCAAGCGCCATAATTTCTTGAACTTCTGGTTTATTTGGTTCAGAAACGACAAAATCTGTGAATTCAACGCTGGTGCCGGGAATATCGAAAGACGAAACGGCCAGACCAAAGAAACCGGTCTTGTGCATATCATCTTCAACCTGACCCGCAAGCTCATCATTGATGTATAGCAACAGATGCGTGTCATAACAGACTGCGGTTAGCTGGTTCTGGGCTTTATCTGTATTGATCGCGTCACTTTCGCCTTGGGCTAGTGCTTCGATCTTTGTATTGTCAGCGCGCCAAATTGTCCAAAAGCCGCCGCTTTCAATGCTGAACTCATACCAGCCATTTGGGTTTTCGCGGCAGACAACGCCAATATTATTGAAGTTAGGGCCATCGACTAATTCAACTTGGGCTTCAATTTGAATATTGTCGTAGAGCCGTTCATCTACATAAACGTAATAAGCGGTGGTGTTGATTTCATTTACCCGCACAAACAGCATGTCAGACCGGACGACATAGTTGATGTCAGTGCCTTCAGAGAGTTCAAAGTGCCGCCAGCGCACGGTGTCTTGCCAGTCTGCAACAAATAAGATGTCATCAGATGTAGGCTCACTGGTTGGGTCTGGTTCTGGCGTTGCCGTTGGCGCTTCTGTAGGCGCAACTGTGGCTTCGGGTTCTGGTGTCGCCGTTGGGCTGTCAGTTGCGGTTGCAGTGGCCGCTGGGGTTGCGGTTTCTGTGGCGGTGGGCTGTGGCGTGTAGGTAAATGTGGCGGTAACAACAACTTCAACAATTTCAGGAGGCGCGGCAGGCTGTCCAGAACATGCTGTAAACAGTGCTGCGGAGAAGAGACTAAGAATTGCCAAGTTTCGTGTTAATGTAATCGCCTTCATTTTGAAATAGTGTAGTACTCTCAAACTCCTTTTTCCTACAATTGCCCTGGCTAAAGTGTACGTTGAATCTAGAAAAAAATATATAAGCGGAGCACATTCGTACCAAATACTAACGTGAAAATACGTGACTTTTACCGGAGTCTAACTTATAGCAATAAATTTAGATTAGTATCTGGGCTATCGAAAAGGATAGCTTTATATTCGCTGGGCGTTGAGTGTGACAATTGGGCGGTTGCCGATTCCGGGCGTTAATCAAAAACAGCGTGCTTAGTTTCTAAGCACGCTGTTTTTAGTTGAGACTTGCGTCAAGCGCTATTGCGGGAGGTTAGTCAATCCCAAGATACGCTTTTTGCACGGTTGGGTCGTTTTGCAGAACTTTGGCGTCGTCTGAAAGAACGATTTCGCCGGTTTGCAGCACGTAACCGCGATTTGCAACTTGCAAGGCCATGTGCGCGTTTTGTTCTACGAGCAAAATGGTCATGCCTTGCTTGTTAATTTCGATGATCGCATCAAAGATCAGATCCACCAATACGGGTGCCAGACCCATTGACGGTTCGTCCATCAACAGCAACTTTGGCTTCGACATCAGCGCACGGGTTACCGCCAGCATTTGTTGCTCACCACCAGACATTGTGCCGGCTAGCTGCGTTTTACGTTCGCCCAAGCGCGGGAACATCTCATAAGACTTTTCAATGTCTTCTTTGATCCCGGCGCGGTCGTTACGGTGGAAGGCACCCATTTCTAGGTTTTCTTCCACGGTTAGTTTAGCGAACACACCGCGACCTTCGGGCACCATTGAGACGCCTTTGGGAACAAGCGCGTGTGGCGCATATTTGATAATGTCTTCGCCTTGGAATTTAACATTGCCTTGGCGTGGGCGGATGAGGCCACTAATGGTGCGCAGTGTGGTTGTTTTACCAGCCCCGTTCCCACCAATCAGGGTCACAATTTCGCCTTCTTCTACGGTCAGCGCGACGCCTTTGAGGGCGTGAATGTTGCCATAGTAAGAATGAATGTCGTTGACTTCAAGAAGTGCCATATTAGAGATCCATCCCTTCCATTGCGGCTTGTGCCACACCTTTACCGAGGTAAGCTTCAATTACAAGTGGATTCTTTTGAATTTCACCTGGCAGACCTTCGGCAATCTTTTTACCATAGTCGAGTACGGTGACTTTCTCAGAAATCCCCATAACGACTTTCATATCGTGTTCAATCATCAGAACCGTAATGCCCAATTCGTCACGCAACTTCTTGATGAAGTCGGTGGTTTCGGCGGTTTCATTTGGGTTCATCCCAGCTGTTGGTTCGTCAAGTAGCAACAATTTTGGCTTACTGGCAAGGGCGCGCGCAATTTCTAAGCGGCGTTGGTCACCGTAAGGCAGGTTCTTCGCGAGCAAGTCACCTTTGCCGTCCATGCCCATGTACGCGAGCAATTCTTTTGCGCGTTGCTCGGTTTCAGCTTCTTCACGCTTTACGCTTGGCAAGCGCAGCAGCGCCCCAATCCAGTTAGATTTGAGGTGCGGCTCTTGACCAACCATAATGTTTTCCAACACGGTCATGTTGTTGAACAAGCGGATGTTTTGGAACGTCCGCGCCATGCCGCTACGGGTGATTTCAAAGCTTTCTAGCCCGATGAGCGATTCGCCATCAAAGTCTAGGCGGCCTTCATCAATTTGGTAGAACCCGGTGATGCAGTTGAAGAACGTGGTCTTTCCTGCGCCATTCGGGCCAATGATGCTGGCAATCATGCCGCGTGGCAATTCATAGTTGAAGTGATCTGTAGCGACCAAACCGCCAAAACGCTTGACGACCTGTTCTGCTTCAAGAATATTATCTGTCATGGTTGTTAGTCTCCTGCTCCAGCGCTAGCCGCAATGGGGGGCGGGTCATCATCCCGCGAGAGCTCACGTTTACGGGCTTCAGATGGCCACAAGCCTTCTGGGCGTAAGAGCATCATTGCCATCAGGGCAATTCCATACATCAACAGGCGGAATTCGGCGAATTCACGTAGCAATTCTGGAATACCAATCAGTGCAAATGCCCCAAGTACAATCCCCGGTAAGCTACCTAAGCCGCCAACAATAATCAAGCTCAGTACGTTGACTGAAATCAATAGTTGGAAGCTGTGCGGGAAGATCGAGCCTAGTTTTGCAGCGAAGATCGCTCCGGCTAGACCACCAGACGCAGCACTCAGCGTAAAGGCAATCACCTTAGCGCTGGTGGTGTTGATGCCCATCGCTGCGGCAACGTCTTCATCTTCACGGATCGCCATCCAGCGGCGGCCAACGCGAGAGTTGTTCAAGCGGTTAGAGATGATCAACATCAACAAACAACAGGCCAGTAGTAAGTAGTACAACTGCGGCGGCTTATCAAAGATAATTTCGCCACCTTTACTGCCGATAATACCCAGATCCCAACGGCCAAGAATGCCGTTGATGAAGTCTAAGATTGGCACAAAAATGGATGCCGCAACGCCTGAGATTTTTGCCGCAGGCACTTGCAGAATACCTTGAGCACCACCGAGCGTGCCCTTCATTGCGTCTGACTTGGCCAAAATCCGAATGATTTCACCAAAGCCGAGGGTTGCAATTGCAAGGTAGTCACCGCGCATTTTCAATACTGGTAGGGCGAAGGTAAACCCGGCCGCCATCCCAGCTAAGGTACAAATGATGAGTGCGATCCAGAACGGAACGGGTGTTGTTAGCCCGTATTCGCTGCCTGAGGTCATAATTGCCATCAGGTAAGCGCCAATTGCAAAGTTGGTTACGTAGCCAAGATCCAACAGACCGGCCAAGCCAACAGCAATGTTGAGACCCAGACCCATAAGGATGTACAAGGCAACGTTGTTGAAAATTTCACTCAGATAAACGCCAAGCACGGATGGCAAGATCATCAAAATACAGAAGATCAGCACATTGCGGATGATGCTAGAGCGTTTCTTTTGTTCGGCGTTCATGCTGGCTTGGCGGGCTTGGTAACGGTCTTTACCGACCATTTGCCAGGCCAGTGACAGCACAGTGATGCCAACTAACAAGAAGATAAATGGGGTTTGGTTCAAGCCACTGCCAAACAGCGCTTTGAGGTTGGCTGAGGTAAGTCTTGGTCGCAAAATGTTGACCAAAATTTCAGACATCACCCCGATCCCAACAACCCAAGCCACAGCTTGTAAGAATGCTGCGCGCAGTTTAGTGCCAAGCAGCGAGAACAATGCACCTACTAAGCCTAACACTGCGAAAATCAGCACTAAGCGCATGCCACCAGCTAGGACGCTTTCATTGCCAAACGATAGGGCTTCAATCAACGTTGGAGACACATTGATGAATGAGTCGCGAATGGTTTCCCAAATGGTGGTGATATAGAGCAACGCGAATGTTGGCACTGCTGCAATCGCACCGCCAAGCAGGCCGTGTACTGGCACCATGCTGCGGCCAACATCTTCACGTTTGGCAACAAAGTAACCAGCAATTAGTGGACAAGCATATAAAACCACTTGGCCGAGTGTAATGACATCACTAACAATGTCACGTTCGTTGAAGGCTTCGATCACACCAATCATGCCAAGCGCCAATGCGACGCCACCAATAATTAGTGCAATGCGGGCTGTGCCTTTGAATACATTTTCTTTCATTAGGCTTTCTTCTCCGCAAGTTTTTCACCGATGATGCCTTGTGGGCGGAAAATCAGTACAAGCACAAGCATGGTGAAGGCAATTACGTCCTTCAATTGGTGAGCGCCTGGAATACCGAGCCCTTCAAGAAAGAGTGGCGGACCAATTGCTTCAATAACACCCAGGAACAAGCCCCCAAGCGCTGCGCCTGGAATGCTACCAATCCCGCCGAGTACTGCTGCGGTAAAGGCTTTTACCCCTGGAATGAACCCCATAATAAAGTTCATTTGGCGGAAAACCATTGCGTAGAGTACACCTGCTACACCAGCCATTGACGCCCCAATTGCAAATGTAGTGGTAATGGTGCGGTTGACATCAATCCCCATTAGCGTGGCGGCATCTTTATTTTCAGCAACTGCGCGAATGGCACGCCCGGTGCGGGTGCGTTGTACAAACAATTGCAGCGCCACCATCACGATGATTGAGGTCACAATGACCATAATGTCGATTTTTTGAAATTCCAATCCGAACAGGCCAACCTTGCCGTCAAAGATTTCAAACTTTGGAAATGGAACCAATGAAGAGCCAAATAACCCCCGGAAGAAGTACTGCCAGAAGAAAGACGCCCCAATCGCGGTAATTAGTGGCACCAAACGTGGTGCACCGCGCAATGGTCGGTAAGCAACGCGCTCAGTCATAATCGCAACGCTAACTGAAACTGCCATTGAACTGAGGAAGATGGCGCACAGGCTAATGATTGGATACGCTTGTAGGTATCCGGCGTTATCTAATGGTAGCGCGACCAAAACTGCGGCGCTCATAGATCCAGCCATAAAGAACTCACCATGTGCAAAGTTGATCATGAAGAGTACGCCATAAACCATGGTGTAACCCAACGCGATCAGTGCATAGAGGCTTCCTTGAGACAACCCAGAGACAAAGAAGGTAATCCAGTCTGCTGCGGTGTAGTCCACCCCAATGCCAAAGATAAATTTGCCAGCGATACCCCAAAGTACAACCCCAATGATTGCAAAGCGGAGACCTACTAACACCATATCGATGTAGTTAAATCGTTTTCGTTTCAATGTAAAACTCCTTTTGAGTTGGATTTTTTACGAGCCTTGTTACCAAGTGATGAAAATATTATTCAGAAGTGGGCTCTCATCTGGAGGTCTTTATCAGCAACTGTGTGGCGTACATAAACAATAGACAGAATGTGGCTAGTTATAACTAGCGCGCAACAATTTATTAGTAGTAAGTCTAGGTTTGTGAAAGTTGCTGAAGAAACCGGAACCAAACTTGGCGCAAGTATACACCGGAGGCATTCTGAACGAAAGTCAGTGGTGACTAGTCATGTGTGTGGATTCGATCAAAATGGTGTCTGAAATGGATATTCTAATGTTTTAGCTAAAGCGATTTCAGCGAACGGTACGTGCTGGCGTATTTTTCGCTGGTTAGGTTGCGTATAGATCGCAAATCTGTCTGCTAATTTACAGGCTGTCTGCAACTTTCTGAGGCGCTACACGTAATAATTTTCTGTAGTACCATTGTTATCTAAATTTACACAAGACTATATAGTGTTATCTTTGGCTTTGAATTACTTTACCTAAATAACTATGCAACAAACACAACGCGCTACCGGTATGTCTGGATTCTTGGTTGTCCTTATTGGGCAGGCTGTTTCTATTTTAGGGTCTGCAATGACGCGTTTTGCGTTGAGTATTTGGGTTTGGCAACAAACTGGTGAAGCAACTCCGCTGGCATTGGTTGCGCTTTTTAGTTTTGGGCCAACGGTATTGTTGAGCCCAATTGCCGGTGTGATTGTAGATCGCTATGACCGCAAGCTGGTCATGATGATTAGCGATCTGGTGTCTGGCCTGACAACAATCATTTTGGCGGCGTTGTTTTTTACAAACAGCCTTGCATTATGGCATTTGTATGTGTTGGCGTTTTTAGCGGGTAGCTTTGAAGCGTTCCAGTTTCCTGCGTACTCATCTGCCATTGCAACCATGATCCCCAAAGAGCAATATACGCGGGCCAATGGCATGCTGGAAATTGCAAGTAATGGTGCGCCAATTATTGCCCCCGCCGCTGCGGCTGCGCTGATTTCCTTCAGCAGCATCGGGCTAGTCTTCCTAATCGACATTGTTACGTTTGTAGTTGCGGTGACAGCGCTGATATTTGTCTATATCCCACGCCCAACAGAAACGGAAGCAGGTAAAGAAAGCCGGTCTAGTTTTTGGCGCGAGGCAAACTACGGATTTGAATACATTTGGAAGCGTAAACCGCTCTTTTGGCTACAAATGATCTTTTTTCAGCTCAATTTCTTTGGCAGCTTGGTGTACACGTTACATGCGCCGTACATTCTAGCCAGTACAAATGGGAATGAAGGGATCTATGCCACTGTCGCGACGGTTGGGTCGCTTGGGGCGGTTGTTGGCGCGATTACGTTGAGCATTTGGGGTGGCCCAAAACGTAAAATTTACGGCGTCCTAGTTGGCATGATCTGCACCGTCATTGCGGGCGAATTATTTATGGGCTTGGCAAATAGCGTTGCGACCTGGTCACTTGCAATCTTTGCGTCAGCATTTTTCGTGCCGATTTTGAATGGGTCAAGCCAAGCGCTCTGGCAAAGTAAAGTGGCTCCAGACGTGCAAGGGCGTGTTTTTACCGTGCGGCGCCTAATTGCCCAAATTACTAGCCCAGTGGCCATGCTAGTTGCCGGGCCACTGGCTGACCTTTATTTTGAACCGGCAATGTTGCCGGGCGGTGCACTTGCTAGCCTGTTTGGTCCGTGGTTTGGCACCGGCCCCGGCAGTGGCATGGGCGTAATAATTTTCTGCGCTGGTGTATTGGGGATTATTGTTCCGATTGTGGCCTTTTGCAGCCCAATGATTCGTAATATTGAAACGTTACTGCCTGACTATACTCAAGCCGTTGAAGAGACTATTGTGGTGACTGCGTAATAGTAAGGCTCGGTCTGTTCTAATTCCCGTTGCGGCGGCCACCGCCACCACCGCCGTTCCCGTCTCCATTTCTATTCCCACGTCCGTCACCATTGCCGCCCCCGCCATTACGTGGCGGACGGCCACCGTTATTGTTAGGTGGATCTTGTTGCGTTGCTTGTACAACGGTCTGCTGAGCGTCATTTGTGGTTTCTTGAACTTGAACAGTCTCTATTGTGGGCTGCGGGACGGCTGTTGCAGTTGGCGCGATTGCCGTTGGCTGCACGGCAGTCGGTTGCACTGCGGTCGGTAAGATGGCGGTTGGCGCTGCTGTTGGAACGATAACGGTTGGGACTAACGTTGGCTCTATAAGTGGCGCCGGATCAAGATCTGTTAGCGTCAACGTGCCCCGATTTGCCAGCAGTTCTTCTAAAGAAAGCGTTTCGGTGTCGCTTGCCGCTGCAATGCGCTCCTCTTCTATAAGTAAGCTGATAGCCGAGTCGGCGTTTTCTGTTAGCGGTGTGACCTCAGTTGCGACGGTCAAGGTTGGCGCAACTGCAATCTCAGTTTGTAATGTAATAGCGGGGTCAGCGTCTGTTTCTGCTAATACGCTGTCATCTTCAACTGGCTCGACCTCAGTGCGGTTGCGGCCATTGCCGTTGTTGCCAAAGTCTAATAACCGTGGGATTTCGGCAAAAGCATCGCGTACGCCGCGCGGCACAACTGGCGTAAATGCCAATGCGCTGCCCAAAACGCCTAGCGCTAAGACGGCCAAGACCAGCCGTTGCGGCTTGCGGCTGCGGCGTTTCTTTGGTGCTGGATGATGCCGAACCGCAGCACCGCTGGCACCTGCTAAAGCGGCCTTGAAATCTGTAGCTAAGGCCGCTGCACTGTGATAGCGCGCATTTGGGTCTTTGGCCATCGCTTTGAAAATAACGGCGTCTAATTGGGTAGACAGCCTTGAATTGAGCGTAGAGACAGCCGGAACGTCTGCATGTAGATGTTGCGTCATCACGTGATGGGCAGCACCTTCAAATGGCCGTGAGCCGGTCAACATTTGGAACAAAACCACGCCAAATTGATAAATATCGGTTTGACGGCTGAGCGTGCCCTCTAAGACTTGCTCTGGTGACATGTATTCCGGTGTCCCGATCATGGTCATCGTGTGCAGTGAATCTTCACTGTTGATGAGCCGCGCAATTCCAAAGTCTGCTAGAAATGCGTCCCCGGCCGCGTTGAACAAAATGTTGTGTGGCTTTAGGTCACGATGAATAATGTTTTGCGCATGGGCAGCATCTAGTGCGCCTGCTAAGCGCTCTACAATCGGGCTAATTTCAGTGAGCGGCAACGGGTCTTGCATTAGGCGTTCCCGCAAAGCGCCGCCGCTCATGTAAGGCATTACAAAGTAAGGCCGCCCAAGGTAGTCGCCAACGTTCAGGATTGGCACAATTGCCGGATGCCGTAAATTGGCAAGCAGGCGGCACTCTTGTTGAAAGCGTTCGCGGATTTGCGGGTGATCATTGACCGTACTGCGAATAAGTTTTACAGCGACGTCTATATCCAGTTCAGGGTCGTAGGCGTGATAGACCTTTGCCATGCCGCCACTGCCGCACGCGGCCTTGACTTGGTAACGGTCGATAGTTTCCATGAGTGTCATGTTTAGTTCCAAAAATAAGTAGTGTGTGTCGTGACGGTTACGCTAACCATTGGCCGCCATCAAAGCGCCAGCGTGGAAAGATCAACCGCATTAGGCTTTGTGAGGCTAAGAAGGTTGCGATCCAAACGGTCCAGTAGTGCACAATAAAGCCAGTTGGCAATGGCGGCCTAAACGGCAAGATGCGAACCCCATAAAGCAAAAACGCAATAAAAAGTACTTCAACAATACCTGCGGCTAACTGTAGGTTTGGCGGCCAGTCATAGTCCCAACGACGGCGCTGAATAATTTGGTACAGCACATCCCAACCAAAGCCAATAACAAGCACTAATGTCAAAACGGCGATGGGGACGGGGCTGTTGAACCAAGCAACGAAGCCTAACGTAATTGGCAGGCCAATAAAGCCAAGTAAAAATGCGCGGGTTTGCCAGCGCCCAAATAAAGTAGGGGTCATGGGGTTACTCCTCTGGCCCAGCGGGACCATTGTCTAAGTGAGCGAACGCCGTTTAGGTGGCGTAAATGTTGTGCGCGCTGTGCGGTAAGGTGATCCACACTGCGTTGGGCGGCGTATTGCAAGCCTAGGAAACTATCAACAGCCGCAAACGGGCCGCCGAGCGTTGCAACACCACAGGCATACACGTTGCCGTTACCATTGCGCATTGCTTCCACTTCAAAATCTGGTGAGATATGTAAGCGGTTTTGCGTATTGCGCGGCAAGCGATAGTGGCTGCATAAATCGGCTAAGAGCGCGTTTTGATCAATCCCCGTTTCTAGGCCAGTCGCATCGATAATGTAGTTTGCTTCAAGGCGGGTGCTTGTTTTAGCTGCGCCGTGGCCTTCAAGGTGGGTGATCACGTTCCCATTTTCAGCTTGGGTCACGTTAGAGACCTTGCCAAACAGGATTTCATACCAACCTTCGGCCAATCCCTTGTCAATAATCTCGCGCCAGTCGGTGCGGTCGGCGGTAGTCGTGCCGCCCCATGCCGCTAGCAATTGTTTACGTTCACTCGGGTCTGCTTTTTCAAGCTGCCGTCGCATTGGGCCACCCCACGCGGCTTTAGGCCAGTTGAAGGGTTGGTATTCCCAATGATTGCTAACAAAGCGTTGCGCGCTTTTGTATTGATTGCCCTGCGGGTTTGGGGTGCGCATTAGGTGTAAAACGCCGATATCCATCCCAGACTGTTGGCGGACTTCGTAAATACGCTGCAAGATGCGCGAGGCCACAATTCCGCGCCCGCGAATAACAACGACGCCGCCGTTCTCGGCCAAGTCAGCGTAGACATCATCGTGTGTTTCATAGGCGTTGATGACGCGCATTTGATCGCCGGTTTCATCGCGAAATTTCTGTAAGTCTGGCAAAAAGCGAATGCTGGGATAGCCAACCGCAAGGTGCAAGTGCTGGCAGATCAGCAATCGATGCGAGGTAGAGCCATCAGCATTGCGTTGTGACCATGCCACTGCATAGCGCCCATCATCCGTTTTACGAATGGCGCGGGCCCGGCCTTGGCGGGCAATATTGTCCCAACCAATGCGTTTGGCTTCTGCATCGACTGCGTTGAAAACCTGCCCCTTACGCGGGGTGTAGGTTTGAACAAACGGCTCATTGAAAATTTGCCAGCCAACGGTAACCGCATTTTTGACATTGCCACGCGCTACATCAGACCAAATTTCGCGCACTGCGTAGCCTGGCCAGCCCCAGAGGTTGTCTGGGCAAGAGTCTGAGTTGGAACGCAGCCGCTCATGGTCAGGGATTTGCGAATTGCTACTAAGGTATAAGAACCGGTTCTGTGGCTTAGCTTCAAAGCCAATCGACGCGATTTGATCAGCGGGAACGCCAAAGACGCGTAAATGATCTACCCAAACAAAGCTGCCAATGCCGCCCCCAATGGTTAGATAGGGGATTTGCTCAACGGCACCGTATGCCTCAAGTTCAGCAAGCGTTACTTTTTGTTTGGCAAAAGCGGCTGGGGGGAATTCACCCGCATAGTGCCGAGCCGCTGACGGCAACGCCAACACGTTGGTCAACGATTGCGAGGTAAAGGTGCCTTGCTGCGCTGGAGATGGTGGCGTAAGTTGTGTGATCGCATCTGCTGCGGCGGTGCGTGGTGCACCGCGCCAATCGACAAGGAAGCTGTAAGGCCCTAGTTGCAACTGATCACGATGATGTACAGGGGCTTGCCCTTGTACGGGCGTGCCATTGATCGAGACACCGTTACGGCTGGCCTGGTCGTGCACAATAAGTTGCTCGGCTTCAAGCTGTAACACAGCGTGGGTTTCTGAAAGTAAGCGGCTAGGCAGGGCGAGCGTATTGTTGGCATTGCGGCCAATGCTTAATGGAAGCGGCGCTGTCAATTCACGGGTTTCGCGTGAAAGGGGATCGCGCCAAGTTAATCTAATCAAGGTGTTCATTACTGTAAGTGATAGGTGTAAAGGTTGGTGCCGAAGCGCGTCTTGGCGTCTGCCAAAAACTGACCGCACCACGGGCAAATTACAAGATCTGGCGCAACATTTTTGCTGCAGTTGGCATTGGCACATTGAATATGAGGGGCGACGGTAATTTCATAAGCGCCAATAACAAAGCTGCCGCCAGCGGGCAAAACCCCACTAGAGACTTGCCGTGTGCCAAAAAACACGCCGTTTGTGCTGCCCATGTCGTGAATGCGTAGGCCACGCTCGTCAATTTCTATTTTTGCGTGTTGGCGTGAAATGCCAGCATTCGGGCGCCGTAACCGGAGCGTATTGCGTGAAGAGCGGCCAATTGTGGCCGGTAACGTGACCGCACAAGTGCCAAAGTCGCTTTCGTCTAATAGGTTGCGCCATTTCAATTCAAGTGTTGTCATCTGGCCTGGTACTCCTTGGATCTTCAGATCTGGGTTGAATGTTGCGCGGCGCGTGTGTTGCATGCCGCAGCTACACTAAGAGAATAGAATGCCGGTGTTACAGCGGTGTTTGCGTGATGTAAGGAAGATGTAAAACGTCTTGACAATTTGGGGCCGTATCTCAAGATCTGGTGAAGAACTGAAGGGGAGCGCCAGTAATGCAATTTGTGATGAAGAGATGAGAGGGGCACTTTTCAAGATCATGAAGCGGGGCGAGGTTGGTAAACTAGGTGCAACAAAATTGCGTATGGCTTGGGTAGGGGTGTACTGGCCTATCTCGATGCTATAAACGCGCCAGCTTAGTGAGGATTGTCATGAAAAAGATTTTGCCGCTTGTCTTTGTGCTATTACTTGCTGCCTGCAGCAGCCCGCCCCCAGATCCAACACCTGAACCGGCAACGGCCACTAGCGTGCCTACAGCGACGCCTGAGCCGACCAATACGCCAGCGCCTACCGCCACACCAGAGCCAACTGCAACGCCAGCACCAACAAGCACGCCAACGCCAGAACCAACACCGACGCCTGAACCATTCCAGCCAGAACCGGCAGCGTTAGATATTGAAGATGCCGAAGCCATGCTAGACCGGATGTTAGCGGCAGTCGTCGCGGAGCAAAATCTACGCGATTTGAAAATTCGCATTACCGGTGAGGATATTCCAGAATTGGCACGTGAAGCGCCAGCCGACTATGAAGTTGGCGATATCGTGCAGTTCTATGCCAGTGACACAGACGCAGTGGACCAAGATCCGCGCCGATTAGACGCAGAACTGATCTACAAAACTGATGTGGTCTATTTCTTTGCAGAAGATGGGATACAGTTTGTGGAAGAAGGGCTCAACATGAATATCAACAATTTGATTAGTTCCATCGACGCGTTCACGACAAGTGCGTATCCAACCATTGTTGATTTCTTTGGCAGTGAACCAAACCCTGGGATTGATAGCGACCCACGCTTGTATGTGCTGTATTCCACTAAACTGGGCGAAATTGGCGGTTACTTTAGCAGCGCAGATACGCAGCATGAATTGAGTTATGAGTTCTCCAATCAGAAGGAAATGTTCTTTCTAAGTGCAGAAGGTTTAGACCCGCGTAGCTTCCCAAGCGTTTTGGCACATGAATTCCAACACATGGTGCAACACAACGTTGACGCGAATGAAGATGCTTGGGCAAATGAGGGGTATTCACAGTTAGCAGAGTTCTTGCTTGGATTTAGCGACAGCCGTCCCACGCGCGAATATATGCTAAATCCAGATACACAGCTCAATAGCTGGGCAGCATATGGCAGCACATTGCCAAATTATGGCGCCTCGTATTTGTTTGTGAAATACGTCTATGATCGTTTTGGCGATGCTTTCACGCGGCAGTGGGTGGCCCATCCCGAAAATGGTCTAGATGCGCTGACCACCGTGCTCCAACAAAATGGGACGGGGCTTACGGCAACAGATGTCTTCATTGACTGGCGGATTGCGAATCTTGTCAATGATGCTGCAGTGAATTCGCGCTATAGCTATAACGAAAACACCGGCGTCATTCCATTACCGATGCTGATGTCAGATGAGGCCAAGTGTCCACCGGCGGAACCGTATGCTGGCAAGGTGCGCCAGTTTGGCGTTGAATATCATCGGTTTACCTGCGCAGGGGACTACACAATTGCGTTTGATGGTGAAGAATTGATCAAAGTGATTGATGGCAGCGCCTACAGCGGCAAGTATGCAATGTGGGCCAATCGTGTCAACAATGGCACAGCCACGCTCACGCGCCAAGTTGACCTCAGCACAGTAGACAGCGCCACTTTGGAATATCAAACCTGGTTTGCCATTGAAGAAGGCTTTGACTACGGGTATGTAGAAATCAGCATGGACAATGGTGAGACGTGGGAAATTCTCGAAACTACGCTTGGAACCGATGACGATCCAGAAGGGCAGAATCTAAAATGGGGTTACACCAATATCTCAGGCGAGAAGAAAATTTTGTGGTTACAAGAGTCGCTAGACCTGACCCCTTATGTAGGCGGTGAAGTGCTAATCCGCTTTGAATATGTGACTGATCCGGGGCTAACACGCTCAGGCTGGTTGCTAGACGATATTGCCATTCCAGAACTTGACTACTTCGAAGACTTTTCTGAAGGGCCAGGCGACTGGGTTGCCGAAGGATTTGTGTGGTTTGCCAATGCTATTCCACAAACGTTTGCTGTCCAAACAGTGACCTATAGTGGGGATAGCATCATTGTTAAGGACATTGTCTTAGATGAAAATAACGCGGCAAGCATCCCAATTTCGATTGGTGCTGAAGAAGCCGTGACCGTTGTTGTCTCTGGCACAACGCAATACACAACGCGCGGCGCTGGCTACACGTTGGAAGTTTCCCCGTAGGTCAACCAATGCAGGACAATATTATGGATACATCGTTTTGGGCAGTGATTAGAAAAACAGTGATTACTGGCGTTGTGGCCGGGTTTATCAACGTGCTGCTCTACTTTATCGGCGGGGCGATTGTTGGTGGTATCAATATCCAGCTCTCACCGGGCGCAGGCTATATGGTAATGCCGCCCTTTTTGCCGTTTGTTGCGTCGCTGATCCCAACGCTCTTGGCTGGGTTAGGGCTGTGGCTGGCCGCCAGAGTGCTTTCTGCAACTGGAATCAAGATCTGGCAAGGGGCGGTTGTAATCCTGACGCTATTGTCTTTAATTAGCCCCTTTACCGAACAAGTCCAGACCACAGACGCTGGGATTGTCTTAGCGGTGATGCATTTAGTTGTGGGTGGCCTGATGCTCTGGATCATGACCCCACGCGCCTGAGTTTATAACCATGCCGTAATCGTTGCTTGTTTGTATTTGCAGGCAATGTAAAACGCCAGCCGATGAACGGGTGGCGTTTTTGATTCTGGCCTAGACTGAGGGCATGTCCACATCGCAACGTAAACTTTCTCGCCGTGATTTTCTAAAACTAGCCGGCACAAGCGTGCTAGGTGCCACAACGGTTGGCGCTTACAGCACATTGATCGAATCTGGCTGGATTGACGTTGAACATGTCACTGTGCCACTTCAAAAGCTCCCGCCAGCCTTTGACGGCCTGCGGATCGCACAGCTTAGCGACATTCATCTCTTTCCTTATACAGAACTGGATCTGGTCAAAAAAGCGGTGCGCGAAGTAGCAGCGTTGCAGCCCGACCTTGTTGTGCTGACTGGTGACTATGTGTATACAGATCCAGAAGCGGCATTTGATTTAACGCCAGTGTTAGCACAACTCAACCCGCGCTTGGGGATTGTAGCCGTTTTGGGTAACCACGATTTATGGACAGATGCCGATATTGTCACCCAGGCCTTTGCGGTGCAGGGCATTCCGCTACTGCGTAACCAAGCGCTGCCGATTACCCAAAACGGGCAAACAATTTTACTCGCGGGCTTAGACGACGGCATGTCTGGGCATCCTGACTGGAGCGCAACGTTAGCCAATCAGCCGCAAGATGCGCCAATTATTGTCTTACAACACGTGCCAGACCTGATTGATCAATATGCAGTGTATCCACGGACAATGTTGCAACTTTCTGGACATAGCCACGGTGGGCAAATTCGGATGCCGCTGCTTGGCGCAATCTATACGCCGCCGTTGGGTAAAAAATATCACACGGGGCTCTACAAAGTTGGTGATGCTTATGTCTATACCAATCGTGGGCTAGGCGTTTCAGGCTTGCCAATCCGCTTTGCCTGCCGCCCAGAGGTCACGCT